>NZ_JASKYR010000544.1:0-5868 GCF_041028215.1 Streptomyces flavofungini | reverse complement strand
CCACAGGTCCGGTCGCTCTCGCCGTACGCATGGCTGACGCATCGTCAGGCCGCCGGACCGCTGCCCATTGAGGCACACGCCACCCGAGGTGACAAGGCAGGCCTCCATGATTATTGACATGTCACGACCAATTCAGGCCGCTCGTCCATCCGCTCGGCCACCGGCCTCCAGCGCCTCGGCGACCCCCTCGGCCAGCAGGTCGACGTACCTCGCCGTCCAGCCCTCGACCGTGGCCCTGTCCCACAGGTCGGTCGAGAACTCCACGTAGCCGGAGAGGACGTCGCCCGTCGGGATCAGACCGAAGTTGAACTCCGAGCGGGCACCGGGCACGGTCAGGTCCTCGACCGCCGTGGTGAGCCCCGGCAGCTCGATGTCCGTCTCCAGCGAGTTCTGGTACTGGAAGCCGAGCGGCACCTTGTCGGGCACCTCGACGCCCAGCACCGCCGTGAGATCGGCCGCCACCGCGCGGATCGGCGCCGCGTGGTCGATCGCCCCGACCGCGCCGCGCGCCGCCTCGTCCACCAGGGCCCCGAACGAACCGGCCCTGTCACCCCGGACCCGCAGCGTGAAGGACGACACCGTGCAGGCCGCGAGGGCCTCGAACTCCCGCCGCTCCCGGTTGGCGAAGGAGATGCCGAGCAGCACGTCCCGCTCCCCCGTCACCTCGCCGACCAGCCGGGCCATGGCCGCCGCCGTCACCGCGAAGGGTGTCGTACGGTGCCGGCGCGCCAGGGTCTCCACTCCCGTGCGCACCTCCCGCCCGACCGAGAACAGCACCACGTCGCCCGCGCCGCTCAGCTCCGCCGGGCGCGGCCGGTCCAGGGGCAGCGACCGCTCGAAGGGGGCGCCTTCGAGCTGCCGGGCCCAGTAGTCGACCAGGCGGCCCCTGTCCCGCGTACGGCCCTGCTCCCGCTGCCAGCGCGCGTACGCCCCGGGCTGCGGCGGGTCCTCGGCCAGGCCGTGCGGCTCCCCGGTGACCGCCGCCCGGTACAGCGCGGCCAGCTCGCGGAGCAGCAGGGTGACCGACCAGCCGTCGCAGGCCGCGTGGTGCAGCACGAAGAGCAGCGCCCACCTCTCGCTCCCGGTGCGCAGCAGCCGGAACACGGGCGCGAGTTCGGCACGGATGTCGAAGGGCGTCGCGGCCGTCCGGGCCGCCACGCGCTCCGCCTCCGCCTCGGCCTCCGGCACCGAGCCGAGCCGCGCGAGCAGGTCCTCCTCGGGCAGCTCGACGGGGCGCGGGCGCAGCGCCTCCTGCTGCCACTCCCCCGTGGCCGCGTCCTCCACGAGCCGGGTGCGCAGCGCCTCGTGCCGCGCGACCAGCCGGGTCAGGGCCGTGCGCAGGGCCGGTACGTCGAGCTTCCCGGTGAGGGTCAGGCGCATCGCCACGTTGTAGATCTGCGGACGCGGGTGGGTGAGATGGCGGGTGACGAAGGCGCTCTGCTGGGCGGTGACGGGGGCGCGGCTCTCGGCCGACATGTGCGTGGGCGGCATCTCCTCGGCCCGCGACTCCGTGGCCGTGGGCACCGTGGTTGCGGGCTCCACGGCCGTGGGCTCCGAGCCGCCCAGGTACGCCGCCATCGCGCGGAGGGTGGGCTCCTCGTAGAAGCGGGCGACGGGGTACTCCGTGCCGAACTCCTCCCGCACGCTGTTGGCGAGGCGGATCGCCGTGATGGAGTGGCCGCCGAGCTCGAAGAAGGACGCCTCGGGGCCGATCCCGTCGGCGGTGGTCCCGAACTCCTTTGCCCACAGCGCCCGCAGCCGCGCCTCGACGTCCCCCGCGACCGGCCCAGGCCCTGCGGCCGCCCCGGCCGCTCGCGCCGGGCCCTCCACCGTGGTGACGAGGGACGGCTCGGGCAGCGCGGCCCGGTCCAGCTTTCCGTTGCCGGAGAGCGGGAGCGCGGGGAGGACCGCCCAGGCGCGCGGGACCAGGTGGTCGGGGAGGCGGGCGGCCAGTTCCCTGGTGAGGCGTTCGGCCGTCGCCCGCTCCCCCGCCGTCGCCGTGGCGGGCACGGCGTAGGCGGCGAGAGCCGCCTCGCCCCGCTGGTCGCGGCGGGCCAGGACGACCGCGTCGGTGACGTCCGGGAGGGCGTTGAGCGCCCGCGTGACCTCTTCGGGCTCGACGCGGTAGCCCCGTATCTTCACCTGGTCGTCGGACCTGCCGTGGAACTGGAGGGCGCCCGAGCCGGTCCAGCACACCAGGTCGCCGGTGCGGTAGAGCGTGCCCGCGCCGTCGACCGGGTCGGTGACGAAACGCTCCGCCGTCAGGCCGGGGCGGCCGAGGTAGCCGGTGGCGACCCCGGGGCCGCCGACGTACAGCTCGCCCACCTCACCGGCGGGCACCTCGCGGCCGTCGGCGTCGAGCACCCGTAGCGTGACGTTGTCGACGGGACGGCCGATCGGGATGGGGTCCGCCGCGTCTTCACCCCTGGCGGGCCCGACCGGCTGGGTGGTGCAGAGGACGGTCACCTCGGTGGGCCCGTATACGTTCAGCGTCTCGTACGGGGCGCCGGGGCGCGGCCGGGTGCGCAGCACGTCGCCGCCGAGCAGCAGGTGCCGCAGCGGGGGCTGTGCGTCGTCCGGCAGCGCGAGGACCGCCTCGCCGAGTGCCGTGGGCAGGATGGAGAAGGTGATCCGGCGGTCGGCGTACCAGCGGGCCAGCACGGCGGGGTCCTTGCGGACGCTCTCGTCGGCGACGACGACCGTGGCCCCGGCGGTCAGCGCGGGCCAGATCTCCAGGGCGGCGGCGTCGAAGCCCTGGCTGCACACGGCGGCGGCGCGGTCGTCTGCGGTGAACCCGAAGCGCTCGTGGTGCCACTGGCACAGGTCCACCACGGCCCGGTGCGGCACGGCCACGCCCTTGGGGGTGCCGGTGGAGCCGGAGGTGTAGATGGCGAAGCAGAGCGATTCGGGGGTGGTCACGGGCGGCGGGGTGTCCGTGCCCGGGAGCGCATCGGTGGACGTGATGGCGGGCGCGGCGGTGGCGTCGACCACGGCCGTGCCCTCCGGCACCTCCGGCGGCGCTCCGGCACCGTCCGTCACCAGGACCCCGGCGCCGCACTCCGCGAGGATCGCCCCGGCCCGCGCGCGCCCCTGCCCGGGGTCGAGGGGCACATAGCCGTGGCCCGACTTGAGCGCGGCGAGCATGGCGACGATGAGCGGGGCGCCGCGCGGCAGCCACAGGGCGACCGGCGCCCCTTCCCGGCCGCGTTGGCGCAGGACGGCGGCGAGGCGCTCGGCGCGCTCGTCGAGTTCGCGGTAGGTCAGCGCCGTGTCGCCGCTGATCACGGCGGTGCGACCGGGCGCCGCCTCGGCCCAGCGCGACGCCAGGGCGTGGAGGGTGCTGCGGGTCCGCTGCCGGGTGCGTCCGCGCCGCCACTCGTCGGGCACGACGGCCTGACCGCCGTCCGCCTGACCGCCGGTGGCCTCGGCGCCGGTCACCGGGGTGCTGGTCACCGGGGTGCCGGTCGCCTCGGCGAGCACGTCCCTGAACGTCCCGAAGAGCGCCTCGATCGTCGCCTCGTCGAACAGATCGGTGTTGTACTCCAGGTGGCAGCGGACGCCTTCGGGCTGGTCGGTGAAGTACACGGCGAGGTCGGTCAGCGCCTTGTCGGGGCCCGAGTCGAGCGGGGTCGCCCGCACCCCGGGCAGCTCGAAGCGGAACGGATCGCCGGTCTCGAACTCGGCGAGCGTCTGGAAGACCGGCGTCCGGTCGAGCGCCCGCGCGGGGTCCAGCTCCCGAACGACCGCCTCGAACGGCACGTCGGCGTGGTCGTAGGCGTCGAGGGCGACCGACCGCACCCGGTCGAGGAGCGTCGGGAAGCCGGGGTCGCCGGAGAGGTCGACGCGCAGGGCCAGGGTGTTCACGAAGAAGCCGACGACGTTCTGGTACGCGGGCGTGCGGTCCGACATCGGGGTGCCGATGACGAGGTCGTCCTGCCCGGTGACGCGGTGCAGGGCGGACGCGTATCCGGCGAGCAGCGTCATGAACAGGGTGCTGCGCCGTGCGCGGCTCATCTCGCGCACCGCGTCGCTGAGTGAGCGGTCGAGGGTGCGGAAGAGGGCGCGGCCGTTCGACGTCATCCTGGCGGGGCGCGGGCGGTCCGTGGGCAGGGCGAGGACGGGCAGCTCGCCGTCGAGCGCCTTCTTCCAGTACGCCAGGTCCTCGGCCGCCTTCGCACCGCCGAGCGAGTCGAGCTGGGCGCGGGCGTGGTCGGCGTAGGTGTGCGGCAGCGCGGGCAGGCCGACCGGCGGGGCGCCGGTGACACGCGCGCGGTAGAGGGCGGACACGTCGCGGGCGAGCACGGCCGCCGATGCCGCGTCCATCACGATGTGGTGCAGGGAGAGGACGAGGACGTGCCGCCGCTCGCCGAGCCGGACCAGGCGCGTCACGAAGAGCGGGCCCCCGGCCAGGTCGAAGCGGCGCTCGCTCTCGGCCGCGAGGGTGGCGGCGACCGCGTCACCGCCGGGCCCCGTGCCGTCGACGACCGCGAAGTCCACCTCGCCCGGTGCCTGCGCGAACTGCCGTGGCTCGCCGCCCGCCTCGCGGAAGACGGTGCGGAGCTGCTCGTGCCGGGCGGCGAGGTCGGCCAGGGCGGCGCGCAGTGCGGGCACGTCGAGGGGGCCTTCGAGCTCGATGGCCTTGACCTCGTTGTACGCGGTGCGGCCCGGCAGCATCCGCTCCAGGAACCACACCCGCTGCTGGCCCGGTGAGAGGGGCGCCCCCGGGTCGGCGGCCACGGGTGCCGCCGCGACGGGGGCCGTGGTGGCGCACGTACGGCGCAGCGCGTCGAGGTGGCCGAGGCCCTCGCGCATCGCCCCGGGCTCGACGCCGAAGTCGACGAGGGCGACGACCTCGTCGGCACCCGCCGCGCGCACCTCCTCGACGACCGGGCGCACGGTCTCCGGGCTGCCGATGAGGGCGCGCTGGTCGCAGTAGCGGTCGTAGGCGCGGCGGAAGACGACGTCCAGGTCGTCCTCGGTCATCGACGAGAGGTCGACCTTGTGGCCGAGGCTGTCGGCGACACCGCCGAAGAGCGAGAGGGAAGCCCGCATGTAGCGGGAGAGCGGGTCGCGGGCCGCTTCGCGCGCGCTCGCGTGGTCCTCGGCGAGATAGGTGTGCAGGAGCACGGCGACGTGCCCCGCGTCCGGGTCGAGCCCGTGCGCGGCCCTCGTACGCCGGTAGAGCGCGACGTTCTCCTTGAGCTGCTCGACGCTCTGGGTCATGAGGTTGGTGACGATGCCCAGGTCGTGCCGGGCGGCCAGTTCGTACGAGGCAGGGTTGCCGACGACGGCCGTGTACATCGGCGGGGCTTCCTGCACCGGGCGCGGGAAGAGCCGCAGGTCCGCCTCGCCCGCGCCGGTGGCGCGGCGCAGCGGCTCGCCCCGCCACAACTGCCGTACCTGCGCCACCTGTTCGTACATCAGCTCCTTGCGGGAGCCGAAGCGGTCGGGGAAGAAGACGAAGTCGTTGGTGTGCCAGCCGCTGGCGCAGCCGATGCCGATCCGGCCTCCGGAGAGGTTGTCGACCATCGACCACTCCTCGGCGACGCGGATCGGGTCGTGCAGCGGGAGCACGACGGAGCCCGCGTTGATCCGGATGCGGTCGGTCTCGCGGGCGAGGGCGGCGGCGAGCACGACGGGGTTGGGGAAGAGCCCGCCGAAGGAGTGGAAGTGCCGCTCGGGTATCCACAGGGAGTGGAATCCGTTGCGGTCGGCGAAGCGGGCGGTCTCCAGGAGGTGGTCGTACTTGCCGTCCTGGGGGGCGGTGTCGTCCYGGGGGTAGTCGCCGAAGAAGTAGACGCCGAAGTCGAGGGGCGCAGCGGGAGCACGACGGAGCCCGCGTTGATCCGGATGCGGTCGGTCTCGCGG
>NZ_JASKYR010000543.1:0-6067 GCF_041028215.1 Streptomyces flavofungini | reverse complement strand
GATGTGTTCCTCGATGCCCGCCGGGGTGTGGGTGACGTGCGTCGTGGCGATGGGTTCGGCGGTGGACCACCCGGCCGGCGGCCCCCCGGTCAGCACCCGCCACGCCGCTTCCAGGGCACGGCCGAGGAGGAGGTCACCGTCGGCGGTGTGGATGGCGCGCAGAGAAATGGCCAACTGGCGCTCGCCGGGGGCGTCGGGGGAGCCGATCAGGGCTTCGGGGGAGCCGCCCAAGGCTTCGGAGGCGCCGCCCGCGTCCTCCGGGGAGTCGCCCAGGCCGTCGGGGCAGCCGCCCAGGCCGTCGGGGCAGCCGCCCAGGCCGTCGGGGGAGCCGCCCGCATCCCCAAGGTAGCCACCCGGGTCCTCAAGGGAGCCGTCCAAGCCGTCCAAGGCCTCGGAGGCGTCGCCCGCGTCCTCGGGGGCGGCGACGGGTGCCCCGCGGCGGAAGGCGTCCGCTACGCGTACGCGGCCCTCCGCGTCGCGGGCCGGACCGAACCGGCCATCCTGCCACCGCAGTTGTGCGCCGGAGAGGCCGTCGTAGTAGCCGCAGTCGGGGTCCTGGACCACCCAGGCGTGGGGCTGGCCGTGCAGTGCGGTGCGGGTGGGGAGCGTGAGGCGGGTGCCGCCGGGCGGGGTGACGATCTGGAGGGCGCGGTCCCCGGCGGCGGCGGTGCGCAGGGCGTCCGCCAGCCAGTTGGTCATCGCGACGAACGGACGGTCCTGGATGACGACGACGGCCTTGTCCGTGAGGACGTCGACGGCCGGTGGCGCCGCCTCGGGCGCGGTCGTCGCGGTGGCCGCCCCGGAGGTGAGCGGGACGACCTCGGTGTGGGCGGCCCCCGGCGGCCACACCGTGCCCCCGAGCACGGCGGCGACGCGCCCGGCGAACGAACCGGCCAGCCGTTCACCCTCCTCGACCGCGGTGGAGGCGCGCGCCTCCGTCCACCAGTACGCCCCCTCGGGAGCCACCGCGTCGGCCCCGAGCAGGCGCCGCGCCTCCCCGGGGACCTGGACGAGGAGGGGTGCCTCCACGGAGACCAGTGGGCGTCCGTTCGGGGCGCAGAGCTGGACGACCGCGCCCTCGGCCAGGGAGCCGATGCCCAGGTCGGGGCCGCCCGCGAAGAGACCGGCGAGCAGGGTGCTGAGGTCGGGCATCCCGGGGGTGAGGGCGATGACGTCCTTGGTCACGGGTGTCGGTTCTCCGTGGTGTCGTCGCCCCCGTCGGCGAGGGCGGTCTGGATGAGCTGGTGGCGTCGGCCCCGGCGGACCAGGGTGCCGCGCCCGGGCGGTTGGGCGGAGGCGTAGAGGCCGGGGAAGAGCTGGCCCTCGGTGCGGTCGCCGGTCATCAGGAGCGCGGTGGCGCCGCTCTCCCGCAGCGTCGTGAGAAAGGGCTCGTACAGGGCGCGGGAGGACCCGGCGACGCGGCGCGCGACGACGAAGTGCAGCCCGATGTCCTGCGCGGCGGAGACGTAGGGCAGGAAGGGCGCCAGGGGCTGCTGACCCGCGGTGGTCAGGATGTCGTAGTCGTCGACGAGGATCACGATCCGGGGCCCGGTGAAGGCGGGGCCGTCGACGGCCGCGTCCGGATCGGCCGTCTCCGGCAGGCGCTTCTCCAGTTCGCCCGCGATGCCCGCCGCCAGCCCGGCGGCGAGCTTGGCGTTGTGCGCGTAGCCGCCCCGGTACGGCTCCGGGACCACCCCGCGCAGGCCCCGTCGCGGGTCGAAGACGCCGAAGACCAGGTCTTTTTCGCCGTGCCGGTCGATGAGCTGTCCGGCGATCAGCCTGAGCAGGTTGGTCTTGCCGCACTCGTTGTCGCCGAGGACGAGCAGATGCTGGTCCTGCCCCGCCAGGTCGAGGAAGGCCGGGGCGAGGGTGTCCTGCCCGACGCCGAGCGGGACGCGCGAGGGCTCGGTGGCGGGCGAGGGCAGCCTGGCGGCGGGCAGTGCCGCGGGCAGCACCCGCACGGGGGCGGCCGGTTCGCCCTGCCAGGCGGCGCGCAGCGTACGTGCGGCACTCTCCAGGGCGGGGCCCAGATCACCGGTGCCCGGCCGGCCGTCGACGCGGGGCAGGGCGGTGTGGGCGAAGAGCTTGGCGTCGGTCAGGACCCGGCCCGGGGTGTCGGCGGTCAGCGTCTCGGACAGCTTGCGGTCGACGCTGGAGTCCGACGGGTCGTTGAGCCGCAGCTCGACCCGCGTGCCGAACATGGACTGTGTGGCGATGCGTACGTCGTTCCAGCGCAGCATCCCGGCGACGAGGTGGATGCCGTACCCGCTGCCGCGCTTGAGGAGGTCGGCGACGCCGTCGTCGAGGTCGGCGAACTCGTCGCGCAGCGCGCCGAAGCCGTCGATCAGCAGCACGATGTCGGTGGAGCCGAGCTCCGTCAGCCTTCCCCGGGCGCGCAGACGGCGGAGCTGGTCGACCGAGTCGATCCCGTACGCGCGGAAGAGCTCCTCGCGCACCGCGAGCTGCGCGCGGACCTCGGCGACCGTACGGGCGGCGCGCTCGCGGTCGGCACGGCCCGCGACACCGCCCACGTGCGGCAGACCGGTCAGCGCGGACAGACCGCCGCCGACCAGGTCGAGGCCGTAGACGGCGACCTCGCGCGGGGTGTGGGTCAGGGCGAGGGACAGCGCGAGGGTGCGCAGCAGCGTGGTCTTGCCGGACTGCGGGCCGCCGATGACGGCGGCATGCCCTCCGGCGACGGTCAGGTCCAGCACCCACGGCTCCTGGCGCTGGGTGGCCGGGTCGTCGAGCACGCCGAGGGGGACGCGCAGAGGGCCCGGCGCGAGGGTGAGCCGCAGGCCGTCCTCCGTGGCCCGCAGGGGACCCGCGCAGGCGTCGAGGGTGATCGCGCCGGGCAGCGGCGGCAGCCAGATGCGGCGCACCGGAGGGGCCGCCTCGCAGAGCTGGCCGACCATGGCCGACAGGACGGTGGGCCCGGTCTCCCGCTCCCGCGCAGGGGACTCCTCCGGCGTGGCCGCCGCCGGGTTCTCCCCCCTCGTATAGGCGGCGTAGGGCAGGGCGAGGGGTTCCCGGTCCGCCCGCTCGCGCGGGCCGGGCCCGCGGTGGGCGCCCGAGACGTAGCCCGCCTTGAAGCGCTCGTACGTGGAGGTGTCCACCTTGAGATAGCCGAAGCCCGGCAGCGGCGGGAGCTGGAAGGCGTCCACCGTGTCGAGGACGGTGCGCGACTCGTCGGCGGAGAAGGTGCGCAGGCCCAGCCGGTAGGAGAGGTAGGTCTCCAGACCCTTCAGCCTGCCGGACTCGATCCGCTGGCTTGAGAGCAGCAGGTGCACGCCGATGGAGCGGCCGATGCGGCCGATGGAGAGGAACAGGTCGATGAAGTCCGGCTTGGCGGTGAGCAGTTCACCGAACTCGTCGATGACGACGAAGAGATGCGGCAGCGGCTCCAGCTCCGGCCGCTTCGCGCGCAGCGCCGCGTAGTGGCCGATGTCGGCGACGTTCCCCGCGTCCTTCAGCACCTGCTGGCGGCGCTTGACCTCACCGGCCAGGCTGGTGTGGACGCGTTCGACGAGCCCCGCCTGGTTCTCCAGGTTGGTGATGACACCCGCGACGTGCGGAAGCCCGGTGAACGGGGCGAAGGTGGCGCCGCCCTTGTAGTCGACCAGGACGAGCGCCAGGTCTTCGGGGGAGTGGGTGGTGACGAGGGCGAGGACGAGGGTGCGCAGCAGTTCGTTCTTGCCGGAACCGGTCGCGCCCACGCACAGCCCGTGCGGGCCCATGCCCAGTTCGGAGGACTCCTTCAGGTCCAGGAGCACCGGCTCGTGCCGGTCGTCAAGCCCGATGGGCACGCGCAGGAAGTCCCGCTCCCCGCGCGGCGCCCAGAGCGCGTCGAGGTCGAGCGCGGCGGGGTCCCGTACGCCGAGCAGCTCGGGGAAGTCCACCGGGCCGGAGACCGGGGTGCCGTCGGCGGCGGACTCGGCCGAGAGGCGGAGCGGGGCGAGCATGCGCGCCAGGCCCTCGGCGCCCGCGAGGCTCACCTCGTCCGCCGTGCCGCGACCGGGCGGCGCCCCCGGGGTGCGCAGGTCCTCTACGCTCACCCGGTCGCCGTCGACCGTGATGCGGACGGTGACCTGATCCGGTTCGTGCACCCGCTGGGCGAGCAGGTGCAGGACGGTCACTCCCATGCCGGTGAGCCCGACGGCCGCATCGGGGCGGGCCAGTTCGGTGGCCGCGGCGCCGTGACAGTCGTTGACCACGAGGAGCCGGTCGGTCATCCGCAGCGCCTGCCGGTCGGCGAGCCCGCGGCGCACCTCCGCCGCGTAGGAGGCGCGGCGGCGCAGGTCCGCGGCGCACTGCCGGGCGAGCTGGTCGAGGTCAGGGGCGAACCGTCGCGCCGCGACCGGTCCGTCGTCCCGCCGCGGGTCCAGGACGTGCGGCAGCCACTTCGCCCACTCCCACTCCGGGAGCCGGTCCTCGGGCACGCCCAGGGCGATGGCCACGTCGTCCGGCGCGTGCGTCACCGCGGTCTGGATCAGCAGGGCGCGCGCCACCCGCAGGACGCCGTCCCGGTCCCCGACGATGCTGACGTCGCCCGCGCGGTCCAGGGGCGCCACCAGCGGGAAGTCGGCCGCGGTGGCGAACCGGTGCCGCAGCGCACGCGCTTCGTTCAGCATGAAGGGGTCGGGCGGCGTCAGCACTCCGCTGCCCGCACTCTGCCCGATGGTGAGGTGCTGCACGGGCACATCACCGGTACCCAGCCGTACGTGCAGGAAGTCGGCGTCCAGGCGGCGCCGCTCCCACAGCCTGGCGGGATCGCGCACCAGGTCGTACAGCGCGGCCGGGGGCGGGTTGAGTACGCGGGCCTGCCGCCGCAGCTCTCGTTCCTCGGCGCCGAGTTCCTCGCGCTGTTCCTCCACGTACTCCAGATAGCGCTCGCGCTGGACGCGGCGGGTGCGCTGGGCCTTGCCGCGCTGGGACAGGAAGAGCGCCACCGCGCCGAGCAGCGCGAAGACGAGCACGATCGCGCCGACGGCGGCGAACTGGCTGTTGCGGATGACGGTCATCATGACGACCGAACCCATGACACCGGCCATCGGCAGCAGCGCGGTCGCCGCGTTGCCGGTCTTGCCCTCGGGCAGGTTGGGCGGCGGCTCGATGGTGCGCTCCGGAGCGGCGCCGAGGGGCCGGGTGCCGCGGGCCGGGCGGTGGACGAGGTGCCGGGTCATCGCACCCGCACCGCCCGTCCCATCGCCTCGGCGGCCAGGCGGACGGCGGCGTCCCGGGTGCTCCGGCCGAGCATGCGGGTGTGGATGGGGCCTCCCTGGGCCAGGTGCCGGTCGTAGGGGAGCGGCACGACGGCCACCCCGGTCTCCCGCAGATGGGCGGTGGCCGTCCGCAGGTCGAGCGTCGTGTCGGGGGAGTTCGCGCTCAGCGCGACGACGGTGGTGGCCAGCGCCGAGTGCGGCAGCCTGGCCAGCCAGTCGAGGACCACGCGGGTGCCGTTGACGCCCTCGGCGGTCATCGGGGCGACCACCACGCGTGCGTGGGCGGTGTCCATCGCGGTGCGCGCCACCTCGCCGGGCAGCGACTCGCAGTCCACCACCGTCACCGCGAAGTAGCGGCGCAGGGCGAGGGTGACGGTGCGGTAGACGGGTACGTCGAGGGGCGCGCCGACGCGTCCCTGCCCCGCGGGCAGCAGCCATCCGCCGTCGGCGACGGGCACCAGGTATCCGGTGACGTCGGTGAGCCGCATGGCCGGGCTGAGGAGCCCGACGAGATCGGCTGCCGCCCAGCGCACGGACTCGGCCCCCAGCCGCACGGGCAGCGTGCCGAGCGCGGCGTCGGCCTCCAGGGCGAGCACCGGGTCGTGCCGGTAGTGGTTGAACGTGCGGGTGAGCAGCGCGGAGACCGTGGACTTGCCTACGCCGCCGCGGATGGAGGTCACCGCGATGACCCGGCCGGTGGTGACGGGCTGCTGCACCTCGCGCGCGAGCCGCGTCCGCTCGGCGCTCTCCCGCCCGGCGGACGCGGCGAGCCCGCGGATCGAACGCCCGGTGCGGCGCACGGCGGAGTCCCCGTGCTGGGGACGGCCGAGGGCGAGGGCGAGACG
>NZ_JASKYR010000542.1:0-4975 GCF_041028215.1 Streptomyces flavofungini | reverse complement strand
GCGCAACTGCGCACGGCGATCGCCTCGGTGAACCGCATCTGTCCGGAGTTCAGCCCCGTTCAGGTGCTCCGCCGCAGCGGACGCACCGTCCTGCGCATCGGCACCGCGGGGCGCGGCACCGCCGTCGCCAAGTGTCTGCTCGACCACTCGCTGCCGCGGCTGATCGCCGCCGACCCCGACGACTGCACGCTGGTCATCGAGCGGATGCCGGGACGGGTGGCGGCGTTGCAGCGGCATCCCGTCGAGTCGCCGCCGCGGGCGGACATCCGGGCGGCGCTGGGCTCCGTCGTACGCCTCAACCAGTGGCGGCCCCCGGCGGAGATGTTCGGCAGGCCGCTGGACTACGGCAGGCGGATCACCCGCTTCCACGAGCTGGGACTGCTGACCGACCGGGACATGGGCGACCTCCAGAAGCTGCTGCACGGGATCGCGCACTCGGCCGTCCACCAGGGCGGCGGGACCCAGGCGATGTGGCAGTTCTGCCACGGCGACGCCCTGCTCTCGAACATCCTGCTCTCGCCGCCCGGACCCGTCCTGGTCGACTGGGAGCACGCGGGCTGGTACCTGCCGGGGTACGACCTGGCGACGCTGTGGACGGTCCTCGGTGACGCCCCGGTGGCGCGGCGCGAGATCAGCCAGCTGGCGCAGTCCGCCGGTCCCGCGGCCCGCGACGCCTTCCTGGTCAATCTGATGCTGGTGCTGACCCGCGAGATCCGCACCTACGAAACGGCCGTGCAGCGCTCGATGCACGAATCCGCCCCGGCGGCACCGGGCCCGGCCCACCCCGGTGCTGTGCCGTCCGGCGAGGAACAGCGGCTGCTGCTCAGGCGGCTGCACGACGACTGCCAGCTGGCCCGCCGGGCCGTGCGAGCGGCGGTCGGCACTCGCTGACGGGGATCGGAGGTCCGCGGCGCGCCGGGGGGGTCTTGGCGTACCGCGGACCTTCGTATGCCCCTGGTCTGTGTCCGCGTCCTTGACGGGGGGAATCGCCCCGTGGCCTATGCCCCTGCCCTCGGCTGCCCTCGGCCGCTCTCGGCGCGGCGGTCGTTCCGGTTGCGCGGGCGGCAGTATCGGCCATGCTGTCACGTTCCCCGTACGACCGCGGCCTTGCGACCGTAGCGTCAGGGTATGTCCGCCACTGACGCAGAGCAGATCGACCGGGCCAACGCCTCCGGTCGCACACCGGTCGTGTTCGTGCACGGCCTGTGGATGCTGGCAAGCAGCTGGGACCACTGGCTCCCGCACTTCGAGGCCGCGGGCTACGCGCCGGTCGCGCTGACCTGGCCCGGGGAACCGGCGACGGTGGCCGAGGCCAGGGAGCGCCCGGACGCCATCGCGGGCAAGACGGTCAAGATGGTCGCCGACCACCTGGCGGGTCTCATGGGCGTCCTGGAGCGCAGGCCCGCCCTCATCGGCCACTCCGTGGGCGGACTGCTGACGCAGATACTGGCCGGGCGCGGCCTGTCGGCGGTCTCGGTGGCGATCGACCCGGCGCCCTTCCGCGGCGTCCTCGCGCTGCCGATGTCGACGGTGCGCTCGCTGCGCCCGATGATCGCCAACCCGGCCGACCGCAAGCGCGCCAAGCTCCTGACCTTCCCCCAGTTCCGTTACGCGTACGCCAACGCCGTCAGCGAGGAGGAGGCCAGGGCCATCTACGACCGCTATGCCGTGCCGGCGCCCTGCGCCCCGCCCGCGCAGGCGGCCATGGCCAACCTCAATCCGCGTACGGAGGCCAGGGCGGACTGCCGGACCGCGCAGCGCGGCCCGCTGCTGATCATCTCCGGCGGCCGGGACAACGCCGTGCCCTGGTCGCTGGCGAACGGCGCGTACAAGCGGCAGAAGGGCAACGCCAGCGTCACCGAGATCGTGGAGCTGCACGGGCGGGACCACGCGCTGACCCTGGACAGCCGGTGGCGGGAGGTCGCCGACACCGCGCTCGCCTTCGTGCGTCGATTCGTCTGAGCACCCCGGTGCGGCGGGGCCGCCGGGCACCCTGTGTGCGCCGTTTCCGCCGGGCCGCCGCTCATCCGAACAGGTGATCTTCGCGTCGCTCATTGGTCCAGGCCACTGACGCGGCGCAGGCGGTGTGGCCTCCCCTGGCGAAAACCCCGCTTGACCCGGCCGGACCAGCGCTGACTTGGGAAATTACTTGTCCTGGGCATGATTGACGGATCGTCGGCGAGCCGGTACCACTGACGCACGCCAGGACCCGCACGCCCCGTCACGCTTCACCGGCCCAGAAGTCCCAGGAGGCTGCATTGCGAGCATCCGCCCGTGTCCGTACGTCGTCCGCGCGCAGACGCACCATCAGGACGGCGGGCGCCCTCGCGTCGGCCGGGCTGCTCGTGCCGCTGCTCGGCGCGGCTCCGTCGCCCGGCGCCGACCGTCCGTCGTCCGAGACCGGCCTTCAGCGCGCCTTCGCCGCCGCGGCCACCGAGTACCGCGTGCCGCAGAGCGTGCTGCTCGGCGTCTCCTACCTCCAGTCGCGCTGGGACGCCCACGGCGGCGCGGCCAGTGTCACCGGCGGCTACGGCCCCATGCACCTGACCGACGCCCGCACCGCCCTGGCCACCGCGCCCCACCACAGCGAGGGCACGGAGGACCCGCGCGGCGACGGCTCGCGCCCGGCCAGGGCGGCGAAGGCCGAGCTGCCCGAGGAGTCCGGGGTGCCCGCGCGCCTCAAGACGCTCCCCCGCGCGGCGGAGCTGACCGGTCTTCCCGCGGAGAGGCTGCGCACCGACTCCGCCGCGAACGTCGAGGGCGGCGCCGCGCTCCTCGCCGCCGCGCAGCGGAAGCTCGGCAAGCCGCTGGGCGGCGACCCCGCCGACTGGTACGGCGCGATCGCCCGCTTCTCCGGCGCCGACGACGAGGCGACGGCGGCGACGTACGCCAATGACGTGTTCGCCGTCATCCGCGACGGCGAGCGGCGTACCACGGACGCGGGCCAGCGCGTGACGCTCACGGCCCGTCCGGGGCTGCGGCCCGACGCCGCGCAGCTCGGGCGCATGGGGCTGCGCAAGGCCGCGCCGGGCGCGACGGAGTGCCCGAAGACCGTCGCGTGCGAGTGGATCCCGGCGCCGTACGAGGAGTTCAAGGACCCGCAGGGCAACCCCGACTACGGCAACCACGACCTGGGGGACCGCCCCAAGACGCAGAGCATCGACTCGATCGTCATCCATGACACCGAGGGCCGGTGGGAGGGCGTCCTGAAGCTGGTGCAGGACCCGACCTACGTGTCGTGGCAGTACACCCTGCGCTCCACCGACGGCCACATCGCCCAGCACGTGAAGGCCAAGGACGTCGCCTGGCACGCGGGCAACTGGTATGTGAACTCCAAGTCCATCGGCCTGGAGCACGAGGGCTTCCTGGTCGCCCCCGACACCTGGTACACCGAGGCCATGTACCGCTCGTCGGCCCGCCTGGTGAAGTACCTCGCCAAGAAGTACGGCATCCCGCTGGACCGCCAGCACATCCTGGGCCACGACAACGTCCAGGGCACGGTGACGTCCACGATCCCCGGCATGCACACCGACCCCGGCCCGTACTGGGACTGGCAGCACTACTTCACGCTGCTCGGCAAGCCCTTCCACCGCACGGCGAAGCCGGACGGCGGCCTGGTGACGGTGGCCCCCGACTACGCGAAGAACCAGCCGGAGTACACGGGCTGCGTGAAGCCGGGCGAGAAGTGCGTGCCGCACGGTTCGGGCGCGGTGCGCGTGCACACCGAGCCGCGTGACGACGCGCCGCTGATCAAGGACATCGGCAAGCGGCCCGGCGGCCAGGACTCCACGATCGACGTGAACGACGTGGGCGCGCGGCTCTCCACCGGCCAGCAGTACGCGGTCGCCGAGCGCCGGGGCGACTGGACGGCCGTCTGGTACCTGGGCCAGAAGGCCTGGTTCAAGAACCCGGAGAAGCAGCCCACGGCCGTCGACGGCAAGGGCCTGGTGGTCACGCCGAAGGCGGGCGCCACGGAGGTGCCGGTCTACGGACGCGCCTACCCGGAGAAGGAGGCCTACCCGGCGGGCGTGCCCGTGCAGACGGTCTCCCCGCTGCCGTACAAGATCCTCGCGGGCCAGAGGTACGTGGTCGGCGACCAGGTTCCCGGCGAGTACTTCTACGCCCCGACCTTCGACACCGCGCCGCACAAGGTGGTGCGCGGCAAGGACATGTACTACGTGATCCAGTACGGGCACCGGATCGGGTACGTGCGGGCGGCCGACGTCCAGGTGGCGCCCTCGTCCGCGTGACGGCGGCGGCATGACCGGCCGGGTCCGGGTCCGCGTGGGGGCGGGCCCGGGCCCGGTGTGCGTCCGGGGTCAGTGCACGGGCCCGGTTGGGGTCAGCCCTGCTGGAACAGCTCCGCGGGCAGCGGCTTCAGGAGCGCGTACAGATCGTCGGTGATCGGGCGGTCCCAGGCGGCGATGGTCACCAGGACCTTGTCGCTGCGGTCGAACTGCACGCACGAGATGCGGCCCTCCGACAGCTTCAGGCGGCGCACGATGAGGAGGTTGTCTCCCTGCATCACCGGGATGTCCTCGGTGGAGACGACCGTGACGTCCTCCTCGTTCTCCAGCGCCAGGAGGAGCTGCGCGACCTCGAAGGGGATCTCGCCCTCCTCGGTCTCGCGCGCGGGCGAGCCCTCGGGGAGGTTGCCGATGATCATCGCGGGGCCGCGCCCGCCGAACAGGTCGTAGCGCAGGAACACGCCCTGGCAGCTGCCGTCGGGCGCGGGCAGCAGGCCCGCGCCGAGATTGCCGGGCCAGTCACCGGGGTCCATGGCCAGAACGTCGAAGTCCGGGCCCGCGGGAGTGGCGGAGCTGCGGCGGCGGAGGAAGGACATGCGCCCATGGTACGTGGCCCGCGAGGTGTACCGGCGCGGGGGCCGTGCCCTCCCGGGGCGCCGGCACACACCTCGCCGCGCCCCGCCCGCCTGCCCCGCCCGCCTGCCCACCAGCGATGACGCCCGCATGGG
>NZ_JASKYR010000541.1:0-5781 GCF_041028215.1 Streptomyces flavofungini | reverse complement strand
CCGTCTCCTTCACGGACGCGGCGGCGCTGCCGGTCGCGGCGGCCACCGCGTACGACGGGCTGCGCCAGCTCGCGCTGCCCGCCGGGGCGACGCTGCTGATCACGGGGGCCGGTGGCGGGGTCGGCGTGGCGGCGGCGCAGTTCGCCCGSCCGCGCGCCACATGCAGTGCGGCGAGCGGGTGCGCGCGGCGGCACCCGGCGGCCGGGTCGACGCGGTCTTCGACCTGGTGGGCGGCGACGGTCTCGCGGAGGTGGCGGATCTCCTCGCCGACCGCCACGGGAAGCTGATCACGGCCGCCGCCAAGGAGACCGTGGAGAAGCTGGGCGGCGCCCCGGTGGCACGGGCCAGGAACGCCGAGGTCCTCACGGAGATCGCCCGTCTCACCGAAGCGGGCGTCCTGCATCCTCTGGTGACGGCGGTCTACCCCCTCGACCGGGCGGACGAGGCCCTGCGGGCGGTGGAGGAGGGCCACGCGCGCGGCAAGATCGTCATCGAGGTGACGGCGTGACGGGCCGCACCGGGGCATGAGGGGGGCGCGGGTCCGCCGCAGCCGCAGCGGGCCCCTTGCGCCTTCCGCAGGCCTCCTACACCGCCCGCGGATCCACCATCTGGAGCTCAAGTGCCGGGGACGGTGCCGCGAGGCCGGGGCCGCCCGCTTCGGCCCAGGCGAGTATGGAGTCCAGGGACGCCTCGTCCGTGACGAAGCCGACCCAGGCCGCCCGGCCGCCCCTGCGGCGGCCCTCGTGGGAGGGCTGGACCACGACGATGTTGGCCTGGCCGCACGGGCCGAGGCAGTCGCTGGTGCGGACCGTGAAGCGGCCCCGCGAGGCGGCGGCGGCCGAGCGCAGCCGCTCCAGCTGCCAGGCGTGGTCGATGCCGGGGTTCTTGCGGGCGTCGCCGCAGCAGCAGCCACGGCACACGACGAGCGTGCAGGGGCGGCGGGCCGCGGCACCGATGGAGACGACGGGACTCATCCCGCGATCATCGCAGGCCGCGCCCGCGCCCCGGCGGCCAGGTGCCGTCGCTCAGCCGCGCAGGTAGGCGAGGCCCGGGTGCGCCTCGCGGTAGCCCGCCACCAGGCGGCGCGCCACCGCCACCGAGTCGACCAGGGGGTGCAGGGCGAACGCCTTGACGGCCGTGGCGCGGGACCCGCTCTCCGCCGCCGCGAGCACCTCGCGCTCCACCGCCTTGACCGAGCAGACGAGTCCGGTGGCATGGCCCGGCAGCGGGCTCACCGCCAGGGGGTGGGCGCCGTTGGCGTCGACGGAGCACGGCACCTCGATCACGGCGTCGGCGTCCAGGGCGGCGAGCGTGGTGCCGTTGCGGACGTTGAGGATCAGGGTCGCCCGCTCGTTCCGCGCGATGGCCCGCATCAGCGCCAGCGCCACCTTCTCGTACCCGCCGGACTCCAGGTCCTCCTCGGCCCGCTCCCCCACGCCCGCCGCTTCCCTGTTCTCCGCCATGTACGTGGCCTCGCGCTCGGCGCGGGTGTCGTCCCAGGTCTTGAGCGCGGGGGCGCCGGGGCGTGCCATCTCCGCGTAGAAGCGGGCCTGTTGGTCGCGCAGGAAGGCGCCCCGGGTCTGCTCCGCCGCCTGGTAGGCGCGTACCGCCTCGCGGTTGAAGTAGTAGTAGTGCAGGTATTCGTTGGGGACCGCGCCGAGTGAGCGGAGCCAGTCGGTGCCGAAGAGGCGGCCCTCCTCGAAGGAGCCGAGCAGCGCGTCGTCCGCGAGCAGCCGGGGCAGTTCGTCGCGCCCGGCGATGTGCAGACCGCGCAGCCAGCCGAGGTGGTTGAGCCCCACGTAGTCGATGAAGGCCTCGTCGGGGTCGCCGCCAAGCACCCGCGCCACCCTGCGGCCGAGGCCGACGGGCGAGTCGCAGATGCCGATGACGCGGTGGCCGAGGTGGCGGGACATGGCCTCGGTGACCAGGCCCGCCGGGTTGGTGAAGTTGATGACCCAGGCGTCCGGCGCGAGCCGTGCGACGCGCCGCGCGATGTCCACCGCGACGGGCACGGTCCGCAGCCCGTACGCGATGCCGCCCGCGCCCACCGTCTCCTGGCCGAGCACGTCCTCGGCCAGGGCGACCCGCTCGTCGGCGGCGCGCCCCTCAAGGCCGCCGACCCGGATCGCGGAGAAGACGAAGTCGGCCCCGCGCAGCGCCTCGTCGAGGTCGGTGGTCGCGGTGACGACGGGCGCGCCGGGCACCCCGTCGGCCTGCTCGGCGAGGACACGGGCGACGGCGTCGAGCCGCCCCGCGTCCAGGTCGTGCAGGACGACTTCGGTGACGCGGCCCTCGGCTCGGTCGCCCAGGAGCGCCCCGTACACCAGGGGCACCCGGAACCCTCCTCCGCCCAGGATGGTGAGCTGCACGTCTGAACCGCCTTCCGTCGGACCGTTATCGCCGGGGCTCACGTTACGTACGATGGCGCCGCAGCGTTCCGACCCCCCACGGAGGTAGCGCCCCGATGACCCTTTGGAAGGCATCAACCGCTCTGTTCGGCGCCGTCGCACTGGCGGTGGTGACGGGCGGCGGCGCGTCCGCCGCCCCCGCCTCGCCCGGCGGCTGGCAGGAGACGGGCACCACGCAGGTCAGTTCCCTCACCGGCGGCCAGGGCCTGGCGAGCCGCGCGGACGGCGGCCTGCTCCACCGGGGCCTCGCCTCGATACCCCTGGATCTGCGGATCAAGGGCTGGGGCCACATAGGCGACCCGGACATCGCCGAAGGACACACCTTCGACGCCTACCAGGGCGGTGACGACGCCAAGTCGAAGATGTACGCCGTCACCACACCGGGCGGCAAGCGCTACCTCTACGAGCATCCGCTCGACGCGGGCGAGAAGCTGAACAACTCCTTCGCGGCCGTCTCCCCCGACTCCCAGTGGCTGGTCTCCGGCGAGTGGGGCGACCAGAACCGCCTCCAGGTCTTCCCCGCGCCGCTGCTCAACTCCGCGACCCCGCCCACTGGCGGCACCCTCGCCCAGGCCGGGCAGATCTCGCTGGACAAGCCGGTGCGGGACATCCAGGGCTGCGACTTCGCCTCGGCGACCCGCCTGGTGTGCGCCTCGAACGACGCGTCCAGGGAGCTGTTCCCCGAGGACCGGCCCGTCCTCCAGGTCGACCTGGACCGCGCGCTCGACGGCAAGCCGGTGACCGGCCACGTCTCCAGCCTCTTCGCCTCGCCGCAACGCAGCCTCTGCTCCGGCTCGTTCGAGACGGAGGGCGTGGACTACGACACGGCGCGCCGCACCCTGCGGGTGGAAGTGGTGCCGCCGTCACCGTGCCTGGTGACGACGACGGTGTACGCGTACAAGCCGACGACCGGCTGACCCGCCAGGACCCGGTCCGCGTCCCCGTCCGCCTGCCGGACGGTACGTGTGGGGCGCCGCCGATGCGGGGAAGGTCGTGATCATGACACAGCACGACCAGCAGGCGACCACCGCCGGCCACCCCGCCCCGCGGCGCCCCGTCCGGCAGCTCCTCGCCGCCTCCGTCGGCAACGCCGTGGAGTGGTACGACTGGTACGCCTACACCTTCCTCGCCACCTACATCGCGGGCCAGGTCTTCCCCAAGGGCACGGGCAACTCCCTGGTGCCGCTGCTCTCGACCTTCGCCGTCTTCGCGGTCGGCTTCTTCATGCGGCCCGTCGGCGGGCTGCTCATGGGCGCGGTCGCCGACCGGCGCGGCAGGCGGGCGGCGCTGACCGTCACCATCCTGCTGATGGGCGGCAGCAGCCTGCTCGTCGGCCTCACCCCGACCTACGCCTCCGCCGGTGTGCTCGCCCCGGTGGTCCTGGTGCTCGCGCGGCTGCTCCAGGGCCTCTCGGTGGGCGGTGAGTTCGCCGCGTCGACGACGTTCCTCGTGGAGTCGGCGGGCCCGGGGCGGCGCGGCCTCTTCTCCAGTTTCCAGTACGTCTCCACCAGCGCGGGCCAGCTCGCCGCCTCCGGCGTCGCCGCGCTGCTGGTCGCCACGCTCTCCGAGGGGCAGATGGACGGCTGGGGCTGGCGGCTGCCGTTCGTCATCGGCGCGCTGCTCAGCCTGGTCGGCTTCTGGATCCGGCAGGGCGCGCACGAGACGCACCGGACACCCGCCGAACCCGCCGAGCGGCCCGGCCTCTTCGACGCGCTCCGGCACCATCCGCGCCAGTCGCTGCTGATCTGCGGCATCACCGCGGGCGGCACCCTCGCGTACTACACCTGGACGTCGTACCTGCCGACGTACGCCGAGCTGAACACCGACATCGCCAAGAGCGACGCGCTGCTCGCCGGAACCCTGTCGCTGGCGTTCTTCGCCCTGCTCCAGCCGGTCGGCGGACTGCTCTCCGACCGGCTCGGGCGGCGTCCCCCGCTGCTCTTCTTCGGCGTCGGCTTCGCCGTACTGAGCGTGCCGCTGCTCTCGCTCCTGACCGGGTCGTTTGTCTCGCTGCTGCTCGTGCAGTGCGCGGGCATGGTGCTGCTCACCGGCTTCACGTCGATCTCCGCCGCCGTGAACGCGGAGGTCTTCCCGGCGCGGGTCCGGGCGGCCGGGATCGGGTTCCCGTACTCGCTGACCGTGGCGGTGTTCGGCGGCACGGCCCCGTACGTGGGGACCCTGTTCAAGGAGATCGGGTCCCCGGGTCTCTTCCCCTGGTACGTGGCCGTGCTCTGCCTCGTCTCCTCCGCCGTCTATCTGCGGCTTCCGGAGACCGCCCACACACCGCTAGACGGGCTTCGGAACGACCGCGATTGAGCGTCCCGCCCACTCGGGCGCCGGTTCCGCGAGGCCCGTCAGACGCTCCCGGATTCCGTCCGGGAACGGCACCGCCCGCCCCGCGCCCTGGTCGACGTGGAGCGCGAGCAGTTCCGTGGTCGCCACGGGGGCGGCGTCCGGGGCCGGTTCGGCACCGGACTCCCCCACCACGTACATCTCGTGCGCGAAGCGCGCCTTCTTCGCGTCCGCGCCGAGGACGCGCGTGCGCACGGCGAGGTGGGCGCCCTCGGGGACGTCGCTGAGGTACCGGACGTGCGCCTCGACGGTGTAGAGGGAGCAGCCCGTGGACTCGCGGTACCCCGCGTGCAGGCCGGTCTCGATCATCATGGCGTCGGTCGCGTAGCCGAAGACGAGGACGTAGAAGGCCTCGCTCATGTGGCCGTTGTAGTCGATCCACTCGGCGCGGACCTCGCGGTGGAGCAGGGGGAGGCTCACTTGGCCTCCTTCCGCTGCTGGGGCAGTCGGCCCGTCGCGCGCAGGACGTCGATGACGCCCTGGTCGCGCTCGGCCACCAGGTCGGCGATGGTGCGGCCCGCCGCCGCCTCGTCGCACCCGGCGACCACGGCGTCGTACAGCCTCTTGTCGAGTTCGGGGGCGGCCAGGCGCGTCCAGGGCGACTTCAGGGACGGGCCGAAGTGGTCGAGCATGTGGGCCATGCCGCCCTCGCCGCCCGCGAGCGCGAAGGTGAGCATGGGGCCCATGAACGCCCAGCGCAGGCCGGGGCCCTCGGTGATCGAGTCGTCGATCTCCTGGACGGTGGCCTCACCGCTGGCGACCATGTGCAGCGCCTCGCGCCACAGCGCCTCCTGGAGGCGGTTGGCGATGAAGCCGGGCACCTCGCTCTTCATGGTGATGACGGACTTGCCCGCGACCTCGTAGAAGCGGGACGCCCAGGCGACGGCCTCGGCGTCGGTCCGCTCGCCGCCGACGACCTCGACGAGCGGGATGAGGTAGGGCGGGTTGAAGGGGTGGCCGACGACCAGGCGGCCGGGGGTGGCGGCCTCGGTCTGCATGTCGGTCATCGGGTAGCCGGAGG
>NZ_JASKYR010000540.1:0-5751 GCF_041028215.1 Streptomyces flavofungini | reverse complement strand
GCTCTGCTCGACGCGGTCGCCGACCGGTGGGGTGTGGTCCTGTACGGCGACTCCAAAGTGACCTGGTGCGAGCTGGCGACGAAGCCCTTGCTGAGGTGATCACCGACCAGCCGCACCGTCTGCCGTGCGAGAGCGGGAGGGGGCTGGGTGAAGTGCGCGACCGGCCGCAGGCTCGCTACGGGGCGGCGGGTGACGTGGCGTGGGTGCCGCCCGTGGCGGACGTACGCATCAGAGCCCGCAGCGCGTCGGGTGTGCGCCAGGATTCACCCGGGCGGTTCCGGTGGCACATGCGGTGACAGTTGGCACACAGGCACGCGAGTTCGTCGAGCCTGGTGCTCCGCGTCCCCGAGTCATGGAGGGGAGTGATGTGGTGCACCTCGATATACCCCTCACCGAGTGGCCCGTAGGCCTGGGCGAAGTCGAAGTCGCAGACTTCGCAGCGCAGGGGGCGGCCGCCTTGCCGGGCCTGCTTTATCTTCAGCCGCCGGAGCTTCGGGTCCCGCTCACGGGAAAGGGCACGCCGCACGAGCAGCCGCCCCTCGACCGCGGTGAAGCCGTCGTCATCAACCTCGTCGGCCTGCGGCGGGATGAGCTGAAGCTGCCCCGAGCCGATACCCGCCTCGATCGCGTCGGCGGCAGCGAGCATCTCCCGCTCACGGTCGATGAAGGCTCTGATCATTCGCCGTGTGGGCTCTCCGCACCGGGTGCCTTTGCCCTTGTAGGCGGGGTGGTTGGCCGCGAAATCGCTGGTCTTGCGGCTGACGCTGCCCGCAGACCTGAAGTTGGGGAGAAGTTTGGCCTCTGCGGGGTGGAGGGGAAGCGAGTGGAGCAGCTCGGACAGCTCCTGGACCGCCAGGTCCTCGGTCCGAAGCTCGCGCCAGCCGTTCCTCACCACGAGCGCGCCAGCCAGTACGAGCTCGTCCTCAGTCCACGCAGGAGTCCGCATGCGCAATATCGTATAAGTGTTCGTAGTGACGGAGGGCGCGTTCAACGAACTGGGCCGCGTACTGCACACTTGGAACGGTCTCGTTGTCAGTGGGGTCTGTCACCCTCAGTGATGGTGGTGCGCGCAGAGTGCCCGCCGCCGCGCATCAGTAAGGAGAGGCATGCCCCGCGTGAATGAGCTCAAGTACACCTCGGTGGAGGTCTGTGCGGGGGCTGGTGGGCAGGCTGCTGGTCTGCATAACGCCGGCTTCAAGCACGCCGCCCTGATTGAGATCGACAAAGACGCCTGCCAGACACTGAGGGCCAACACGAGCAGTAACCCGGAATGGGCTGGCTGCAAGGTGATTGAGGCGGATCTGAAGCTGTTTGATCCGCACAGCCTCGGTATGGCCAAGGGGGACCTGGATTTGCTGGCGGGAGGAGTTCCCTGCCCTCCTTTTTCGGCGGCTGGGAGGCAGCTCGGTCGCGACGACGAGCGAGATCTCTTTCCGCGCATGCTTGAGCTGGTTGACGAACTGCAACCAAAAGCTGTGATGATCGAAAACGTGCGTGGCTTGCTCGACCCGAAATTCGCGCCGTACCGGCAGGAGATCCGCAAAGAGCTGGAGTCGCTCGGCTACGAAGAGTGCTACTGGGAAGTGCTCGAAGCCAGGAAGTATGGCGTCCCTCAGCTCCGTCCGCGAGCCATTCTTGTCGCGATGAAACCGGAGTATGCCGCGCACTTCGAGCACACAAAGCCGGAGGAGCGACCCGAGGTCGTGGTCGGTGAAGCTCTGCACGACTCCATGCGGGCTCGGTACGACGCCGTTGACGACCCCAGGGCCGAACTGGCTTTCAAGAGATGGTACGAGAAAGCTCTAGAGGGCGTGGCTCCCACACTCGTGGGGGGTTCGAAGAAGCACGGCGGGGCGGATCTTGGGCCCACGCGGGCGAAGCGGGCTTGGGGGGACCTGGGTGTCTGCGGTCTGGGGGTCGCGAATGAGCCGGATGACATGAAAGACCCCGAGCGCGACCTCTTCGCTGCCGCTGGGCCGAAACTCACTGTGACCCAGGCAGCGTTGATCCAAGGCTTTCCCAGCGAGTGGAAGTTTTCCGGCCGCAAGACCGCGGCGTACCGGCAGGTTGGAAACGCCTTTCCACCGCCGGTGGCCCAGGCTGTCGGAGAGCAGATCTATGCAGCGTTCGAGGCCGCAGGGAGGGGCTGAGAGGTCAAGTGCTGGTCAGCGCTTGGCTGCCCGGAGGCGACTGGCCGCAGCCGCGATCCGAACGGCACAGGTCTCCGCCGGCTCATGCTCCCAGAAACGAAGGACCGTCCACCCTGCGTCGCGAAGGCGAGCGTCAGTATCGCGGTCCCGGGCTACGTTCCGGGTGACTTTATCCGACCAGTAGCCCGTGTTGGTTTTCGGCGAGACATAGTGGTCGGGGCACCCGTGCCAGTAGCAGCCGTCTATGAATACGGCCAGTTTCGCCGGACGGAAGACGATGTCGGCCGTCCGGCGGAGGTCGGGCAGCGGTTTGGCAGCCACGCGGTAGCGGAGCCCTTTTGCGTGCAGCAGGCTGCGGATCAGCCGCTCGGGCTTCGTGTCGCGGCTGCGAATAGCTTGCATGTTGCGGCGCCGGGCCGCGGAGGACGCCCAGGAGCCTTCCGGGCGCACCCATTCGTCGCTGTCACTCTCAGAGCCCCGCTGATGCACCGATGCCTCCGACCCGCGTGTCAGTAGATTTCGTTCGTCTTCTTCTTTTTCGTCTCAGGGAGAAGTGGAGCCACTTGTACAGGGTCGTCTGGCCCTGCAACCACCCAATAACGACCTTCCAGCAAAACCCGTGGCTGGTCAACGTGGTGAGGCCGGGCCTCCGCGACGCGGACGCTGACGCTCTCGCCTTCCTGTGGGACGGGCAGCCCGAGGTGCTGTGCTACGGCCTGATGATTGGGGTAGTCACCACAGATGAGGATTCCTTCCGGGCGCAGCTTGTCACGTGAACCTCCGTTGTATCTCACGCGTTTCATGTAATCTTTCTGCTGGGCGAGCGTTCGCACGACCGTACGGCTCACGCGGCGCCCCTGGACTCGCCGGAAAAGCTCGTTCAGCTTTGCTTGCCCGGGGCTGCGCTTGCTCCCGGACCCGGCCGACAGGATTGCCTCTTGCGTACTTTTGTCGATGTGCAGCAGTAGATTCTCTTCCAGCGGTTCTTGGTGCCAGAGCCACGTCACCAGTGAGTGGTGTTCCTTCGTCAGCCGGAACTTTCCGTCACGGTTCCCCTTCTTCGTCACATTGCCGCTGGTGGTCAGCTTCGAGCGATTGGCGCGCAGAAGCCCGGCGCTCCAAAGGCTGCGGTGATCGTCAGCCCAGACGACAAGGCAGATCTCGTCCAGGGCCTCAGGTGGGATCATCCACCCGTACAATTTCTGTGAGTACTTGCAGTCAACTTCGATGCCGGCGATCAAGTAGTCAAGGTCGTGGCCGCTATCGAGTTCCAGCTCTCGCAGCAGGTTGATTTCCACAAGAGTTCCCGCGTGCGTCTTTTCGGTCTTGTGGAGTTCGTTCCAGTCGAACCTTCCTGTGTGTTCACCGTCTAGTAGTTGGTCGATGGTGTCGCGCAGGACCCGGGCGAAGCGTCTGCCTTCCGGGTCCAGTCTGAGCAAGTGCTGGCGTACGAGCATGAGTTCGGGGTCGTCGCACACGCCGGGTGCTGGGCCAGGGGGATCGAACGGAAGCACTCGTGACTCCTTGATGGTGAAGGGGGGCGCCTCACTAATATCACTTATCGCGGTGCGCCCCTTGGGGGGAGCCGGTGGCCACAACTAGCCTGTGATGCGGTTGACTTGCGGCTTGCGCTGAGGTGGGGGCGATGGAGACGACGGCTACGGACGTGGTGGACCTGTTCTGCGCGTCGAGAGGTACACGTGAGCGCCTTGAGGAGTGGAAGCGGGACCCGCGGAGGCGTCAAGTCGCGCCGGCGGTGCTGGCGCACACGACACGCGTTCTCTATCGCCTCACCGAAGGCGATGTCCGTGCGGTCTGCCAGCGTACGGAGCATGCTTTGGGGCAAGTGCGGAGGGAGGTCGGAGAGAGCGTTCCGGAGATCGTGGACTGGCATCCGGACTTCGCCTTCACGCACGTATTCCACATCTGCGTCGAGCGCCTTGGAGCGTTACCGACCTATCAGCAGTTCCGGGAGTTCGCCTTTTCTGATGAAAAGGGAGCTGTGATGCTCGGGGAGCCCGCAAAGCTGATCGTCCGAAGCCTTGTCGCTGAACGGGGAGTCGACGAAGGGCGCGCCCGGTCGGCGATGCGCTGGCGCGTCGGTAATGCGTACTACGGGTTCTTGCGAGAGGTCTACACACTGGTGCAGCTCAGATGCCGTGGGGTGCATCTGCAAGTCCATCCACTAGCCGATGCACTCTTCCGGGTTGATGCATGGACTGGGCGCCGAGCACTGAGCCTGCGAGTGGCCAACAGGAAATTCAGGCAGGGGATGAACGCGGGCCGGAAGACCCCCGCTGAACAGCTCCTGGCCGACGTGCAGCCGCCACTCAGGTTCGAAACGATCGAATTGGCGGCAGCTACTACGTTCGGTCAAGTACACGTGCCGACGGCGAAGGAACTCGATCGGGCGGCCGTCCGCCTGAGTCGGCTATGAGTTTGTGGGTAAGGCGGGTGACGCGCTACTGCACCCCGTGACAGGTTCCGTACGCCACCCCCGACCCACACCAGCACCCCCCACCAGCCTCCGGCGGCCAAGCCACCGCGCGTCCTCGGGCGGCGAGTGTCGTCGCGTACTGGGGGAGCAGGTTCGGCTGGTCCGGGGTCGTGCTTTCGGAGGCTGCGAAGGCCTCGTAGGAGGGGACCGTGCCGGTCACGATGCCGAGGTTCGGGGTGCCGGAGGCGGCCAGTTCGCGCAAGGAGGACTCTATGGTCGCCAAGTGCGCCTCGTGCGAGGGGTATTCGGAGGCCAGGGACGGATACGCGGTGAGGAGTTCCGCCAGTTCGTCCTCCGGCCAGCGCAGGATCGCCACCGGGAAGGGCCGGGACAGCGCCTGGCGGTACGAGCCGAGCTCGGCCTGGATGCGGGCGATCTCCGCGCGGAGTTCCGCCGGGTTTTCCGAGCCGAGGGACCACACCCGCTTCGGGTCGTGCAGTTCGTCCAGCGGGACCTGGGCCGTCGAGACCCGGTCGGCCAGCGCGTCCCACGCGTCGTGGTCCGCGCCGAGCAGGCGGCGTACGCGGTGGCGGCCGAAGAGGAGCGGGTGCGTCGCGTACGCGGGCTCGTCCCGCGTGTCCGCCGGAAGCAGCAGCTCCGCCGCCTCCGTGAACGTCTCGTGCGCCTGCTCCAGCTCGTCGTGGGATTCGAGGGACTCCGCCACGATCACCCAGGGCGCCGGATCCCCCGGGGCCGCCGCGCGCACCCCGTCGATGATCGCGCGGGCCTCCGCCTCATGGCCGTACTCCCAGAGGTTCGACGCCTTCAGGGCGCGGATCAGGAGGGGAGCGGCGGGAGGCACCGGCGCCGAGAGGAGGCTGTCGTAGAGCGTCGTCGCGCGATCGCGGGCGCCGGCCAGTTCGAGGTGGGCCGCCGCCTGGATGAGCAGGTGCTCGGCGTCCTCCGGGTACAGACCGGCCGTACGCTCCAGGCGCGCGGCTTCGGCGATGTGGTCGGCGTCGACGTGGTCGGCGGCAGCGGCAGCGGCGGCAGGCTTCTCGGGGCGCATACGGGACACGGTACTGCCGAGCGGGCCCCTTGCAGGAGGGCCCTGCTCGTTCGGCCTTCACGTATGTCCGGTCCTGTGTGGTGGCGGGCGTCTAC
>NZ_JASKYR010000054.1:0-19980 GCF_041028215.1 Streptomyces flavofungini | reverse complement strand
GCATGGCGGGCGCCGCCCTCCAGGCCATCAGCCGCAACGTCCTCGCCTCGCCCGACACCCTCGCCGTCAACGCGGGCTCCTACGTCGGCCTCACCCTGGTCGCCGCCACCGGCGTCTCGCTGCCGCTGTTCATATCCTCCGGTGTCGCCTTCGTCGGCGGGCTCGCGGCGGCGGCCGTCGTCCTCGGCCTCTCCGGGCTCGGCGCGGGCACCGTCCGCCTCGTCCTCGCGGGCAGCGCCCTCACCCTCGGGCTCACCGCCGTCACGGAGGGGCTCTTCCTGCTCTTCCCGCAGGAGACGGAGGGCCTCTACGAGTGGAACCAGGGCAGCATCGCGCAGAACGGCTTCGACGGTCTGCTCCAGATGGCGCCCATCGGCGTCGTCGCCCTCGTCGGCCTGCTGCTCCTGGCCCGCCGGGTCGACGCCCTCGCACTCGGCGACGACGCCGCGCGCGGGGTCGGGGTGCCGGTGCGCTCGACCCGCGTCACCGCCGTCGTGCTCGCCGCCCTGCTCTCCACCGCCGCCGTCACCCTCGCCGGACCCGTCGGCTTCGTCGGCCTGTGCGCCCCCGCGCTCGTCCGCGGACTCGCCCGCAGGTTCCGCGCGTTCACCAGGTCACGGGCGAGCCTGCCGTTCGCGGGACTCACCGGCGCGGGCCTCGTCCTCGGCTCCGATGTGCTGCTGCGCGCCCTGGTCTCCTCCGACACCGCCGTCGCCGTCCCGACCGGCGTCGTGACCAGCCTGGTCGGCGCGGTCTTCCTGATCGGCATGGCCGCGCGGGTCAAGGACACCGGGGGAGCCGTCCCCGCCGACCGGCTGCGCATCCGCGGCCGTACCGTCTTCCTGGTCACCACGGCCGTCCTGGTCGCCGTCCTCGTCGGCCTGGTCATCGCCGCCGTACTCATCGGCGACAGCAAGCTCCTCCTGGGCGACGTGGCCAACTGGGCGCAGGGGCGGGCCGGGCAGACCATCACCTTCGTGCTCGACACCCGGGTGCCGCGCGTCTTCGCCGCCCTGCTCGCGGGCGCGGCGCTCGCGCTCGCCGGGACGCTCATCCAGGCCGTCACCCGCAACCCGCTCGCCGAGCCGGGCGTCCTGGGCGTGACCCAGGGCGCGGCGGCCGGGGCGGTGCTGCTCGTGACGACCGTGCCGATGGCCGGGGCGTGGAGCGTGACCGCCGCCGCGTTCGCGGGCGCGGCGGTCAGCGCGGTCATCGTCTTCGGCCTCGCCGCGCGCGGCGGCTTCCGGCAGAACCGGCTCGTGCTGGTCGGGTTCGGTGTGGCCACCGGGGCCGCGGCCCTGACCAGCATGCTGATCATCCTCACCGACCCGTTCAACGCGACCAAGGCCCTCACCTGGCTCTCGGGCTCCACCTACGGGCGGACCCTGCCCGACGTGGTGCCCCTCGCGATCGTCCTCGCCGTGGGTGTGGTCATCGCGGTCGCCCGGCGCACCGAACTCGACCTGGTCTCCCTCGACGAGGACACCCCGCGGCTCCTCGGCCTGAACCTGAGCCGCGGGCGCCTCGGCTTCCTCCTGCTCGGCGTCCTGCTGAGCGGTACCGCGGTGGCCGCCGCGGGGACGATCGGCTTCGTCGGACTCGTCGCACCGCACGCGGCCAGGGCCCTGGTGGGCCGCGGGCACCACCGTGTCGTGCCGGTCTCCGTGCTCCTCGGCGCCATCCTGGTCTGCACGGCCGACCTGGTGGGCCGCACCGTCATCGCACCGGCCCAGCTCGGCGCGGGCCTCATGACGGCCGTGATCGGCACGCCGTACTTCCTGTATCTGCTGGTCCGTAGCCGCCGCTAGGCCCGGCGGCTACGGCTACAGAGCTACGGCTACGCGGGCGCCGGGGCCGGTGCCTGAGCGGCGAAGAGCCGCAGCAGCCTGGCGACCTCGGCGGCCATCGCCGCGCGCCCCCGGCTCACATAGCGCCGGGGGTCGACGACCTCCGGCGCCGCGTCGAGCACCTCGCGCACGGCGGCGGTGAAGACCGCGTTGAGGTGCGTGGAGATGTTGACCTTACGGATTCCGGCCGCCGCCGCGGCGGCCAGCGTGGCGTCGTCGGCGCCCGAGGAACCGTGCAGGACGAGCGGCACCGGCACCGCGGCACGCAGCTCGGCGATGAGCTCCAGGTCGAGGCGGGCGGTGCGCTCGGTCATGTGGTGCGAGGTGCCGACGGCCACCGCGAGGGCGTCCACGCCGGTGTCCGCCACGAACCGGGCGGCCTCGCCGGGGTCGGTGCGCACCCCGGGCGCGTGCGCGCCGTCCTTGCCGCCGATCTCCCCCAGCTCCGCCTCCAGGAAGACGCCGTGCTCCGCGCAGTGGCGGGCGATGCGGCGGGTCTTCGCGACGTTCTCCTGCCAGGGCAGCGCGGCACCGTCGTACATCACGGAGGTGAAGCCGAGGGCGACCGCCTCCTCGACCAGGTCCGGGCGGGTGGCGTGGTCCAGGTGCAGCGCGGCGGGCACGCACGAGGCATCGAGGGCGGTGCGGGCCGCCGCCGCGAGCGGGGCCAGGGAGCCGTGGTGGGCGACGGCGTTCTCGCTGATCTGCACGATCACCGGAAGCCGCTCCTGCTCGGCGCCGATGAGGATGGCCTCCAACTGCTCGATGAGGGCGAGGTTGAAGGCACCCACCGCGGCGGAGGTGCTGTGCAGCATGTCGTACGGACTGACCAGAGGCATGGCGTGAGTTCCAGGGTCGGCGGCCGACCGGGGAGCCGGTCGGCCGGGAGGCGGGAAGACGGGAAGGCGGGGGCCGCCGAGTCGGGGGAGCAGCGGCCCCCGCCGGTATCGGGGGCCGTCTCAGGTGAGGACGACGGACCGCGTCAGGTGGGCGGGGCTGTCGGGGTCGCGCCCCGCGTCCTCGGCGAGCCGCACGGCAAGGCGCTGGGCGAGCACCAGCTCAGCCAGCGGGTCCAGGGCGGGACGGCGGAGGTGGGCGCCGGTCGCCTCGATCCGCTCCGCCAGCTCGTCGGGCAGCGGCGAGAGGCTCCACACGGCGCGGCCGGGCCCCGCCACGGCGATGGGCCCGTGCCGGTACTCGGGGACGAGGTAGGACTCCGTCCAGTGGGCCGCGGCCTCGCGGACCTTCAGGGCCGCCTCGTGGGCGAGGCCCGCGTGCCAGCCCGCGCCGAGGAACGTGATCTGCTCGGCGCGCAGCAGCTCCGGGTCGAGGGGTGTGTCGAGGGCGGTGCCGACGTCGGCCCGCGCCCGCTCGACGGAGACACCCAAGTGGGCCAGCAGGAGGACCAGTTGGGTGGTCGGGTAGCGGGTCTGCACGACCGACCGCTCGTCGGCCTCCGCCAGGGCGATGACGTCGTGGGCCACGCGGGCGGCCGGTGAGTCGGGCACCGCGGTGATCGTGGTGACCCGGGTGGCGGCGTCGGCGCCGGCGAGCGCGGTGAGGATCTCGGTGGTGGTGCCCGAGCGGGTCAGGGCGATGACGCGGTCGTAGCGGCGGTGCAGCGGTGCCGCCGAGGCGGGGAAGGCGTCGGTGGGCCCGTGTCCGGTCTCCTCGCGCAGATGGGCGTAGGCCTGGGCCATGAAGAGCGAGGTGCCGCAGCCGATCACGGCGACGCTCTCGCCCTTCTCGGGCAGCGCGCGGGCGACGTCGGGGAGCAGGCCGAGCACGCTCTCCCAGCACTGCGGCTGGGTGGCGATCTCCTGGCTCGTGAGCGACATGAGGGTGGGTTCCTGTTCTGTGTGAGGCGGGGTTCAGTCGGTCAGCGTGGCCCGCAGCGAGGGCTGGAGCAGGTCGGCGTGGGCGCGGACCATGTCGTCGCAGAGCCGCCAGATCTGGTCCACGGTCAGGGCGGCGGCGGTGGCCGGGTCGGTCATGGCCGCGTGCCGGATGTGCCGCGGCTCGTCGTCGAGAGCGGCGCGTACGACGAGGTCGTTCATGCTCAGGTAGGTGCGGTTGAGGGCGGCGAGCTGCGGCGGCAGCGCACCGGCGCGGGTGGGCTGGATGCCGGCCGCGTCCACCAGACAGGGCACCTCGACCACGCCGTGGGCCGGGAGGTTGTCGATCAGACCGCGGTTCTGGACGTTGCCGTAGACGGTGCGCGGGGTGCCGGTGACCATGCTGTGGATGATCTGCGGCGCGTACTCCATGGTGCCCTCGACGGTGAGGGGGTTTCCGGCGGCGAGCGCGTCGCGGGTCTTGTGGTACTCGGCCACGTTCTCCTCGACGATGTCCACGTAGGCGCCGATCGGCAGGCGCAGCCGCTCGATCTCGCTGTCGTGGTGCAGGTACCACGGGACGTACTCCGAGGAGTGCTCGCTGGTCTCGGTCGGGTAGTGGCCGAGCCGCCGGTACATGTCGACGCGGACCCGGCGCCGCAACTGCTCGTCTCTGGCGATGAGTTCGTCGAGGCGGGGGTAGAGGTCGGTGCCGTTGTGCTCGAAGCGCAGCACCCACGCCTGGTGGTTGACTCCGGCGGCCCGGTAGGTGATCTCCTCGTAGGGCACACCCACCAGCTTGGCCAGGTCCTGCATGGTCCAGTACACCGAGTGGCACAGGCCGACCACCTTGGTGAGTCCGGTGGCCTCGGTGAGGTACTGGACGTTCATGGCCATGGGGTTGGTGTAGTTGAGCAGCCAGGCGTCGGGGCAGAGTTCGGCGATGTCCGCGCCGAGCCGCTTCAGGAACGGGAAGGTGCGCAGCGCGCGGAAGATGCCGCCGATGCCGAGGGTGTCGCCGATGGTCTGGCGCAGCCCGTGGGAGGCGGGGACGTCGAAGTCGGTGCGGGTGGACTCCCCCATGCCGATCTGCACGATGTTGATGACGAAGTCGGCACCGGCCAGGGACTCGCGGCGGTCGGCGTGGGCGGTGATCCGGGCGTCGGCGCCCCGTTCCCGCGCGATGTAGCGGGCCGCGGCCTCGGCGGTGGTGAGCCGCTCGGCGTCGATGTCGTGCAGGGCGATGTGCGCGTTCCTCAGCTCGGGGAAGGCGAAGAGGTCGGCGAGCAGCCCCTGGGTGAAGACGACGCTGCCCGCGCCGATGAAGACGATCTTGGGGTGGTTCATGACGGGTGTGCTCCGGTGAGAGTGGTGTGGGTGAGTGCTTCGTCCCAGGTGGGCTGGGCCGCGGTGCCGCCGTGGGCCCTGGTGGACAGCGCCCCGCACACGGCGGCGAAGCGCAGCGCCCGCTGCGGGGGCTGGTCCTTGAGGGTGGCGGCGATGAACCCGGCGTCGAAGCTGTCCCCGGCGCCGACGGAGTCCTTGGGCGTGACGGGGATGCTCTCCGCGCTGAACAGGGTGCGGCCGTCGTGGCCCAGGGCGCCCTTGGCGCCGTTCTTGACGGCCACCAGCGGTACGCGCGTGGCGAGCATCGCGGCGGCCTCCTCGGGGCAGGTCGCGCCGACGCAGAGGTGCATCGCCTCCTGGGCGTTGGGCAGCAGGATGTCGGTCTGGGCGAGGACCGCGTCCAGGGCGGCCCCGTCCCAGGTGCCCGACGGGTCGTCCTGGGTGTCCAGGGAGGTGGTGGCGCCGTGCGCGCGGGCGGCGCGCAGCACCTCCGGCAGGTCCTGGGCGAGCTTCGGCTGAAGGAAGTACGAGGCCGCGTGGACGTGTCTGCTCGCGGCGAGCAGCGCCCCGGGGACGTCGCGGCCGCTGGTGGTGGTGAGGGTGCCGGGCGAGGTGAGGATGGCGCGGTCGTCGCCCCGGGTCAGGACGACGGTGAGCGGGGTCGCGCGGTCGGGGTCCAGGGTCAGGGCGGTGGTGTCGACGCCGTGGGCGGTCAGGGCGTCGCGCATGTAGCGTCCCGCGTCGTCGTCGCCGACGCGCCCGGCGAAGGCCACCCGCAGGCCGAGGCGCGCGGCACCGCAGGCCATGATGGCGGCGGAGCCGCCGATGACGAGGGAGCCGGTGTCGGTGAGCTGTTCGCGCTGGCCGAAGGCGAGCGGTTCGGTGAGCGGGCCGAGGATGACATCGGGGTTGGCGTCCCCGATGACGAGCAGGTCGTACGCGGTGGGCATCGCGGTCCTTTGTGAACGGGCGGGGCGGTGGGCGGTCAGCCCTTGAGGCCGCTGGAGGTGACCGAGCGGATGAAGGCCTTCTGGGCGAAGAGGAACGCGATCAGCACCGGCAGGACCGTGAGGACGTTGCCCGCCATGACCGCCGACCACCGGGTGTGGTGCTGGCCCTGGAAGGTGGTCAGGCCCAGTTGCAGCGTGTACTGCGTGTCGTGGTTGATGGCGATCAGCGGCCAGGTCAGGTCGTTCCACGTGGTCAGGAAGGTCAGTACCGCGACGGTGGCGAGCGCGGGCCGGGCGAGCGGCAGGACGATGGAGAAGATGACCCGCAGCCGGTTGCAGCCGTCGATCCAGGCGGCCTCCTCCAGTTCCCTCGGCAGCGAGAGGAAGAACTGCCGCAGCAGGAAGACCGCGAAGGGGGTGACGAGCGCGGGCACGATCAGCGCGCCGAGGGTGTCGATGAGCCCCAGCTTCTTCATCACCAGGAAGGTGGGGATCATCGTGAGCTGGAAGGGGATCGCCATCGTCGCCAGCATCAGCACGAGCAGCACGCGCGATCCGGCGAAGCGCATCCGGGCGAACGCGTAGCCGCCGAGCACACCGAAGACGAGGTTGGAGGCGACGGCGACGGCGGAGACGATCGCCGAGTTCAGCAGCCAGCGCGGGAACATGGCGTTGCCGAGCACATAGCCGTACCCGCCGAAGTCGATCTTCGAGGGCCAGAGCGCGGGCGGGAAGCGGTTGATCTCGGCGTCGCTCATGAAGGAGCTGAGCACCAGCCACACCAGCGGCACCGCGAACAGCGCGGCCAGCGGCGCGAGCAGCAGATGCCAGGGGCTGAACGGCAGGCGCGGGCGGCGCCGGGCGGTCGGCAGGGCCGCCGGACGGGTGTCGAACCGCGTGGTTCCGGTCGTGGTGGCGCTCATGAGGCGGCTGCTTTCGTACGAGGGGTGCGCTCGCGGCGGGCGACGCGCAGCACCAGGGCCACGATCAGCAGCGCCAGGGCGAGGACATAGGCGGCGGCAGCCCCGTATCCGGCGGTGAACTCCTTGAAGGCCTGCTCCCAGATGAAGTAGACGATCACGGTGGTGGAGCCGAGGGGCCCGCCCTTGGTGGTCACGTAGACGAGGTCGAAGACCTGGAGGGACTGGATGGTCTGCCAGAGCAGCAGGAACACCGTCACCGGACTCAGCGCGGGCAGCGTCACGTGCCGCAGGATCTGCCGCCGTCCCGCGCCGTCCAGGCGCGCGGCCTCCACCAGGGACTGCTGGACGTCCTGGAGCGCGGCCAGGTAGATGACGGTGCACAGGCCCGTGCCGCTCCACAGGGTGATGACGACCAGGACGCCGAGCGCCTGGGAGGGGTCGGTGAGGAAGCCCTGCGGGGAGATGCCGAGCCGGTGCAGCAGGGAGTTGGCGGCGCCGAACTCCGGGTCGAGGATGAAGGAGAACAGCACGCCCTGCGCGGTCGCGGAGATGACGAAGGGGATGAAGAACAGCGTGCGGTAGAGCCCGACGAAGCGGATGCGCCGGTTGAGCACGAGGGCGAGGGCGAGCCCGGCGGCGATGCTCAGGGGCACGTACAGCACCGTGTAGAGCACGGTGTTCCGTACGGCCCGGTGGAAGTTGGGGTCCTGGCGCAGGGCGTGGTAGTTGTCGAGGCCCACCCAGCGGCTGGGCGTGACCAGGTCGTTGGCCTGGAAGGACAGCAGCAGCGACCAGATGACGGGCAGCACGCTCAGGCCGAGGATGACGAGGACGGCGGGGGAGACGAACGCCCAGGCGGTGGCGGTCTCCCGGCGGCGCCTGCGGCGCAGGGCACGCGGCTCGGGCCGGTCCTGCGGCAGGGTCAGCGGTGCGGGAAGTCGGGGCATCTTGAGGTCCTCAGCGCGGGATCAGCAGGGCGGCGTTGGACTCCTCGGCACAGGAGCGCACCGCGTCGGCGGGGCTCTTGCGGCCGAGCAGCACGGCGACGATGGCCTGGCCGAGGGCCCGGGATATCCGGGGGTAGGCCGGGTGCACGGGACGTACGCGTGCCGAGGTGACCGCCTCGGTGAACACGGACAGGCCGGGCGTACGGGTGGCGTGCTGCCGCCAGGCGGGACGGTCCTCGCTGCGGCGGCTGAGCGGCAGGCTGCCCGCCTCGACGTCCCAGCGGCTGTCCTGGGCGGGCTGGGTCAGCCAGGTGACGAAGGTGCGCGCGGCCTTCACGCGCGCCTCGCCGTTGTCGAACAGCGTCCAGGTGTCGGGCCCCGAGATGGTCACCGGGCGGCGGCTGAAGCTGGGCAGCGGCACGACGTGGTAGTCGAGTTTCGCCTGGTGGATGTCCGGGAGCTGCCAGGGGGCGGTCGGCACCATGGCCATCCGGCCGGAGAGGAAGACCTGGTACATCTGCTCGCTGCCCGGCTTGGGGTCGATGTAGACGCTTCTGTCGCGCACCAGGTCCTGGACGACCTCAAGGGCCCGTACGCCCTGCTTCTCGAAGCCGATGCTCCGGCCGTCCCCGGCGATGACGTCGCCGCCCAGGTCCCAGATCAGCGGCCACAGCCGCCAGACGGTGTCCTCGTCGCCGGTGCCGGGCCAGCCGGTGCCGAACCGGCCCTCGGCCGAGTCGGTGAGGCGGCGCGCGGTGTCGGTGAACTCCCGCCAGGTCCAGCCCGCTTCGGGCAGGTCGACGCCCGCGTCGGCGAACACCTTCTTGTTGCAGACGACGGCGAGGGCGTCCAGGAGCGCGGGCACCGCGCGGACCCGGCCGTTGATGGTGACGGCCTCGCGGGCCGGGGCGTGGTAGTTGCGCCAGGGCGTCGGCCCCCGCCGGACCTGCTCGGTCAGGTCGACCACCTGCGGGCTGCGGGCCACGCTGGCGAGGTCGGAGCCGAAGACGTAGGCGATGTCGGGGTAGGCGCCGGAGGCGAGCGCCGCGGTGATCTTCTGGAGCATGGCGTCGGCCAGTACGCCGCCGCCCAAGTCCACGCGGATGTCCGGGTGTTTGCGCTCGAACTCGGCGGCCAGGCTCTTGATGACCTTCGCGGCGGTGTCGTTCTGGCCGTGCCACATCTGGATCGTGACGCGGCCGTCGGTGCCGGCCCCGTCGTCGGTGCCCGCCGCGCAGCCGGACAGGGCGGCACCGCCCGCCGCCACGAGCGCACCGGCACCGCCGGCGCGCAGCACTCCGCGCCGCGACAGCGGTCCTGGCGCTCGGGGTACTGCTGTCATCACTGCCTCCAGGGGGTCGTGCGGCCCTGCACCGACGCCGGGCGGGGGGAACGTAGGAAGGGGAGCGGGGAAAGGTCCGACAGGGTGCCGGGTTCCGGCCGTGCGGAACCCGGCGGTCGGCGTCAGCAGGTCTTGCGGAGGTATCCGCTGCTGCCCGCGGGCGAGACATCGACGTCCCTGCGGACGATGCTCAGCCGGTCCTTCCGGCCCGCGCAGGCCTTCTTCAGGCCCTCGGCGGAGTACTCGATGACCAGGACGCGGTCACCGAAGGCGGCGGTGTACTTCCCGCACTCGTCCCACTCGCCGCACTCCTCGGCGACGGCGAAGTCGAGCCCGGTCGCCCTGCGGTCGGCGGCCAGGTCCGGGGTGTTCTTCTGCGCGATGGCCAGGCCCTTGGCGTGGGCGTGGGTGGACAGCAGGGTGATGAAGGACTTGGCCTGGCCCGCCGTGAGGTAGCCGGGGAAGCGGGTGTAGGTGTCGTAGTTGTCGGGCTCGACGGCCTGGAAGCCCTTGCCCGCGCAGGAGTCGATCCACTTGTTGACCTTGGCGGCGATCCGCTTGCGCTTGTCGGCGGTGCGGATGTCGAGGACGGCCTCCTTCCACTCCTTGTCGTAGACGATGTCGCCGCTCGCGTCGCGCAGGAGCAGGTCCGCCTCCCACTCCCGTTCCGCGCCCGGCTGGGCCTGGAAGGCGTTGATGTAGCAGAGGTTGTACAGCCCGCTCGCGGGGGAGGCGCCGCGGTCGCGGCTGACGGTCCGCACTCCGGCGGGCGGGGTGTAGGCGCCGCCGATCTGGTAGTCGAAACCGGCCCGGGGCGTCGGCAGCGGGACGGCCGAGGCTCCGGCCGATGCCGATGCCGATGCCGATGCCGATGCCGATGCCGATGCCGATGCCGATGCCGATGCCGACGACGGGGCGAACAGGCAGGCGGCCGAGGCGGCCGAGAGGGCCGTGGCCACCGTCATACACCTGCGCACAACACGGTTGAGGCTCATCGGTGAGCTCCTGCTGTGGAGGGCACGTCCCCGCCTCGGAACCCGCGAAGGGCCCTGGCGACTCAGTCCGGGCTCATGGCGAAAGCCACCTACCGGCTGGGCGTACCTCTGCGCCGTGTGCTCGGCACCGGCGTTGCCAGGGAGTAAATCGAGCGCGTTCAGCCATGTCAAGAGATCGGTTTTGACTGAACTGACGTCAATCCGCGCAGTGATACGCGCAACCTGCGCAAGGACCGTGAGCGAACGTGCTCGGCAGGGCTATGCTCACCGCGTGCTCAAAAGCGACCGCCATGTGCGGATACTCGACCACGTCGCCGCGGAGGGCAGCGCCGACGTGACGCAGCTTTCGCGGCTGCTCGGCGTCTCACAGGCCACCGTGCGGCGCGATCTGCGGCATCTGAGCGAGCAGCGGCTGCTCGACCGCACGCACGGCGGCGCGCTCGCCGGCGGGCTGAGCATCGAACTGCCGCTCCAGCACCGCGCCGACCAGCGCTCGCCGCAGAAGCGCGCCATCGCGCGCGCGGCGGCCGCGCTCGTGCCCGAAGGGGCGGTGGTCGGGCTCACCGGCGGTACCACCACCACGGAAGTGGCCCGGCTGCTCGCCGACCGGGGCCCCGTCACGATCGTCACCAACGCCGTGAACATCGCCGCGAACCTGGTGCTGCGCCCGCACGTCACGCTCATCGTGATCGGCGGCACGGCCCGCAGCCAGAGCTATGAACTGGTCGGCCCCATCGCCGAGAAGACCCTCGCCGACCACCACACCGACATCGCCTTCCTCGGTGTGGACGGCATCAGCGCCGCCCATGGCTGCACCACGCACGACCAGCTGGAGGCCGCGACCGACCGCTCCTTCGCCTTCCACGGCAGCAGGACCGTCGTGGTCGCCGACCACTCCAAGATCGGCAGGACCACCTTCGCCAAGATCTGCCCGGCGGCGGACGTGCACACCCTGATCACCGACGCGGACGCCCCGGCCGCGGAGCTCGCGGCCCTGGGCGACCTCGGGGTGCGGGTCACCGTGGCGGGCTGAGTCAGCCGATGCGGCGCGGCAGGCGGACCACCTGGACGAAGAAGTCGTCGATCTGCCGCACCGCGGCGATGAACTGGTCCAGGTCGACCGGCTTGGTGACATAGGCGTTGGCGTGCAGCTTGTAGCTGCGCAAAATGTCCTCCTCCGCCGCCGACGTGGTCAGCACCACCACCGGGATGTCGGTGAGGTCCGCGTCGGACTTGATGCGTTCGAGGACCTGGCGGCCGTCGTACTTGGGGAGGTTGAGGTCGAGCAGGATGAGATCGGGGCGCGGGGCTTCGGTGTGCGCGCCGCGCCGGTAGAGGAAGTCGAGCGCCTCCTCGCCGTCCCTGACCACGTGCAGCGTGTTGCCGATCTTGTTGTCCTCGAACGCCTCGCGCGTCATCAGCTCGTCGCCCGGGTCGTCCTCGACGAGGAGTACGTCGACCGGGGTGGCATCGGGGGTGGTCATGTCAGGGCCTTCTCCTCGGTACGGGGCGCGGTCTCGTCGTCGGTGTCGACGTGGCACGGCAGAGTGAAGCAGAAACGGGTGCCGCCGGTGTAACCGGTGTCGATCCATATGCGGCCGCCGTGGTGCTCGACGATCTTCTTGCAGAGCGCGAGGCCGATGCCGGTGCCCCCGTAGGAGTCGCGGCCGTGCAGGCGCTGGAAGATCACGAAGACCTTCTCCGTGAACTCCTCCGCGATGCCGATGCCGTTGTCGCTCACGCTCACGTGCCAGGTGCCGTCGGTGCCGTCGCCCTCGTCCCGCTCGCAGGCGATCCGGACGTGCGGGGTGCGGTCGGCATGGCGGAACTTGACCGCGTTGCCCACCAGGTTCTGCCAGAGCATGGTGAGCAGCGTCGGGTCCCCGACGATCTCCGGCAGCTTCTCGGGCCGCTCGATGAGCGCGTCGGTGTCCCGTACGGCGGTGTCCAGGTTGGCCAGTGCCTTGGTGAGCGCCTGGTCGAGGTCGACGGGCACACGGGCGTCGTTCAGGCGCCCCACGCGGGAGAAGGTGAGCAGGTCGTTGATGAGGATCTGCATGCGCTTGGCGCCGTCGACGGCGAAGTCGATGTACTGCTTGCCCCGGTCGTCGAGTTTGTCGACATAGCGCTTCTCCAGGAGCTGGCAGAACGAGGCGACCTTGCGCAGCGGCTCCTGGAGATCGTGGGAGGCGACGTAGGCGAACTGCTCCAGCTCGGTGTTGGAGCGGCGCAGCTCCACCGCCTGGGCGTCCAGGTCGGCCGCCTGCTGGGTCAGGACCTCCTGCTGGCGGCGGGAGGCGCCCAGCTCGTCCACGATGCGCAGCCGCATGCCCTCGACGTCCTTGGCCACCGCCCTGAGGTCCGTCGGCCCGTCGAGCGTGATGACATGGCCGAAGTCGCCGCCCGCCACCCGGCGCGAGGAGTCGCGCAGCGACTGAAGGGGACGGGCGACGAGCCGCCGCACCAGGAAGGCCAGGGCGAGACCCGCCAGCAGGAACGCCGCGACCATGCCGCTGAGCACCATCGTGCGCACGGTGCGCGCGTGGGCCAGCTCGTCCCTGCCGTCGGCGACGGCCTCGGCGAGACCCGCGTTCTGGGTCGCCCACACCGTGCGGATGCGGTCGAAGACCTCCTTGCCGCGCTCGGCGGTCCTCGCGTCGATGGTGCGCGGCCTGCCGGGCGTGATGCCTGCGACCAGCGGCTCGGCGTACGCGCGCCGCCACGCCGCGGCCTGCCGCTGCACCGCCTTGAGGTCCGCGAGAAGCTCCGGCTCGTCGGCGATGAGCTCGCGAAGCCGGGCCGCGGCACGGGCCTCGTCCCGCGTGCCCTGCGTGTACGGGGCGAGGAACTGGGGGTCGGCGGCGATCGCGTAGCCGCGCACGCCCGTCTCCTGGTTCACCAGGGCGGCCTGGAGGCGGTACGCCTGAGTCCTGGCCGGCTGTACCTGATTGACGAGCCGGTCGCTCACGTCCGCGGTCTGTCCGAGGAGCCGGGCACCGACGACCGTGCCGAGCAGCACGAGCAGCGCCATCAGCGCGAGCACCACATGGAACCAGCCCTGCACCGTCAACCGGCGGCCGATCCACGTCCGGCCCGTCGTTCCGCCCACGCCCTGCTTCTCCGATGCTGCTCTCGTCACGGCTCCTGTGCCCCGCTCCCGGCCGATGCGTCGCGGGCCCCGGTCGACGCCCGCCTCAGCCGTCTGCCCCGTTCGCGCCCGTGGTCCACTGAAGGTGCACCACGGCCACGTCGTCGGCCAGACCGCCCTGCCCCTCCGCGAGCTCCTCGGCCCGCTGGATCAGCGTATCGACGAAGACCTCGGGGGCGAGACCCGCCATCTCGCGCGCCAGGCCAAGCAGCCCCTCCTCGCCGAGGCGCGCGCCGCCCTGTCCGACGTGGCCCTCGAAGAGCCCGTCGGTGAAGAGCACCAGCGCCGAGCCCGGGGGCAGCGGCACCTCCTCCACCGGCCAGCGCGGCACTCCCGGCACGACGCCGAGGGCCGGTCCGCCCGCCGTCTCCACCCACTCCACCGCGCCGTCGGCGGTACGGAGCAGCAGCCCGGGGTGGCCCGCGGGCGTCAGCCGCACCTGCCGCGCGCCGACGGGGACGGTGAGGCTGGTCAGCGTGGCGAAGACGTAGGGCTGGGCCCGCTCGGCCAGCATGATCTCCTCAAGCCGGCCGACCTGCTCCGGCCCCGTGACGCCGCTGAGCACCAGCGTGCGCCAGGCGATGCGCAGCGCCACGCCGAGGGCCGCTTCGTCGGGGCCGTGCCCCGATACGTCGCCTATGAGCGCGTGCACGCTGCCGTCGGCGCTCTGCACGATGTCGTAGAAGTCGCCGCCGAGCAGTGCCTGGGCGCGGCCGGGGCGGTAGCGGGCCACGACACCGACGCCCTCGCTGCTCAGCAGCGGCCGGGGCAGCAGGCCACGCTCCAGGCGGGCGTTCTCGCGCGCCTGCATCTGGCTGGCCTGGAGCGCCACCGCCGCCTTCTCGGCCTGCTTGCGCTGGATCGCGTACCGCACGGCACGGCCGAAGAGCTCCGGTTCCACCCGGCCCTTGACCAGGTAGTCCTGGGCGCCGGCGGCGACGGCGGCAAGGCCCGTCTCCTCCTCGGCGAGGCCGGTCAGGACGACGACCGCGACCGAGTCGGCGCGGGATTTGACCATGGACACGGCTTCGAGTCCCTGGGCGTCCGGCAGGTGCAGGTCGAGGAGGACGCAGTCGGGCGTCTCATAGGCGAGTGCCTCGCGGGCCTCCGCCATGGAGCGGACCCACTGGAGGCGCATCTTCAGCGCGCTGTCGGCGACCAGCTCCTCGACGAGGAGCGCGTCGCCCGCGTCGTCCTCGATGAGCAGCACCGACGGCTGCGCCCACTGCCGGGCCGCCGCGACGGTGTCGCTCGCGGCGGTCGCAAGGACGCCGGAAGTCCATGGCTGTGACGCCGCCGCCATGCTCTCGCCTTCCCCACCCAGTAGCCTGTCTGGCCCTTTGGCCGTTGCCGTTGGAACAGCGTGAGCTTACCTGGGGCGACAGCCCGATGGTTGCCGGATCTTCGCACGATGGGCACAGCGTGCCCCGGTGGGGCGAGGCGGCCCGAGCGGTGCCCGGGGTATATGCCCGGCCCTTCCGCGGGCCCGGATCGGGACGCCGCGGGCTTTCGCTCAGGCCCCGGCGGGTTCCTCCGGCAAGCGGAGGGTGCCGATCCGGATGCTGGTCAGGGCGCTGACGTAACGGGCGCCGCGGCGGTCGGGTGGCGTCCGTCACCCCCGGTGAAGGCGAGCAGGAACCGGGAGCGCCCCTTGCGGGCCGCGGATGGAGAAGGAACCGGAGCCTCTCGGGTGCCTGCGGGGCGGCGTATTGCTGAGCTTGCTACGAGAGTGCCCCTCGCACCTCCGGGTCTTCCTCCAAGGCCTCCCCGCGCGCCCGCCGGTCGAGGGCGAGCCAGACGCGGTCCCGGGTCAGGGGCAGCGCAGTGAAGCGGACGCCGGTGGCGTCACGCAGGGCGTCGGCGAAGGCGGGGGCGACCGGGTTGAACGGGCTCTCGCTCATCGACTTCGCGCCCAGCGGCCCGATCGCGTCCGTGGTCCCGGTGAAGTGCACCTCGGTGCGCGGCACGTCGGCGAACTGGGGGAGCCGGTAGCGGCGGAAGGCCGCCGTGCTCACCTCGCCGCTCTCCTCGACCCGGACGTCCTCGAACAGCGTCGCCCCGAGCGCCTGGGCCGCCCCGCCCTCGACCTGGCCGCGGCACTGCATGGGGTTCATCACCTTGCCCGCGTCGGCGGCGTGGGCACTGCGCAGCACCCGGATCTCACCGGTGCCCGGATCGACGGCGAGGCGGAACCACTGCGCGTTGAACGCCACCGAGCGCGGCGAGCCGCCCCAGTGGCCGTCCGCCGCGAACTCCCCGGCCGCGCCCGCCGCGTGCGCCGCCTCGAAGAGCTCCTTCAGCGGCACCCTGTGCCCCGCGCAGTCGACCGCTTCGGCCTCGATCGTGCACAGGTGCCGGGCCCGGCCGGGCGTGCGGCGTCTGGCACGCGCCCTCGCCGCGTTGCCGGAAAGCCCTGGTAGCTCCGCTACGAGGACCCTCCGGCGCCTTGCGATCGCACGCACCAGACGCCGCACGCTGGTCCGACCGGGAATATGACACAGGCTCGCACCACCCTCGCGTCCCTCCTGGCCGCGCTGCCCGACGGCATCCGGGCCGTCTACCGCGACACGACGCTCGGCGCGCTCCTCGACGCCACCCACGCGCCGCACCGGGCGCTCCTTGAGACCCTTGAGGCCTTCCTCGGCCTCGACTGCTCCTGGACCCGCACCGCGGAGGCCCTGCATCTGCCTGCGCGCGGCACTGCTCTGCCGCTGAGTCCGAGCGCGCCAGGCCAGGTCGACATCAGGGACATCACCCGGTGCGGCCCGCACTGGATCTCCACCTGCGCGGCCACGGCGTCCACGATGACCGCGGTCACGATGCCCGCGAAGGAGTCGCGCACCGACGTCGGCACCGCTTCGCGCACCGGATGCGACCCCGCCGCCCGCTCCCGCGCGCACCGCGCGAGACTCACCCCGAGCAGCCCCGCTGCCCGACCGATGCTGTACGACGACACAGCGGCACTCCAGGCGACCGGGCGGCCCGTCACGGCCGCCGGGACGTCAGGCGCGGGGCCAGATAGCGGGCCGTGGCCGAGCGGCGGGAGGCGGCGACCTTGGCGGGGGTGCCCTTGGCGATCACCCGGCCGCCGGTGTCGCCGCCGCCCGGCCCGAGGTCGATCACCCAGTCGGCGGTGGCGATCGTGTCCAGGTCGTGCTCGACCAGGACGACCGTGTTCCCGGCGTCGACGAGCCGGTGCAGCTGACGCAGCAGGAGCGCGATGTCCGAGGGGTGCAGCCCGGCGGTCGGCTCGTCGAGGAGGTACAGGGTGTGGCCGCGCCGGGCCCGCTGCAACTCCGTGGCGAGCTTGATGCGCTGGGCCTCGCCACCGCTCAGTTCGGTGGCGGGCTGACCGAGCCGCAGATAGCCGAGCCCCACCTCGCGCAGCGTCTCCAGGCTGCGCGCGGCGGCCGGTACGTCACCCAGGAACTCCGCCGCCTCGTCCACCGACATCGCGAGGACATCGGCGATGGTCCTGCCGCGATGGGTCACCTCCAGCGTCTCGGCGTTGTACCGCGCCCCCTTGCACTCCGGGCACGGCGCGTACGTCCCGGGAAGGAACAGCAGCTCCACCGCGACGAACCCCTCGCCCTGGCAGGTCTCGCACCGCCCGGCGGGTACGTTGAAGGAGAAACGTCCCGGGGTGTACCCGCGCTCCCGCGCCTCGTCCGTCCCCGCGTAGAGCCTGCGCACCGCGTCGAACATGCCGGTGTACGTGGCGAGACTGGACCGCGGCGTCCGGCCGATCGGCCGCTGGTCGACCCGCACCAGGCGGTCGAACGCCTCGACCCCCACCGCCTCACGCACATCGACCTCGACGTCCTCCTCATCGGCGTCGGGCTCGGCGGCCGACCCCAGATGGCGCCGCACGACCTCCGAGAGCACCTGCGTGACCAGGGTCGACTTGCCCGAGCCCGCCACGCCCGTCACCGCCGTCAGCATCCCCAGCGGCACATCGACGGACACGTCCCGCAGGTTGTGCCGGGTGACCCCGCGCAGCCGCAGCCACCCCAGCGGCTCGCGGGGAGTGTGCGCCAAGGGCTCGGCGCGGCCGAACAGGTGACTGCTGGTGGCCGACTCCCGGACCCGCTCAAGACCGGCCACCGGGCCGCTGTACAGCACCCGGCCGCCCGCCTCCCCGGCGCCGGGACCGATGTCGACGACCCAGTCCGCCCGCCGTACGACGTCCATGTCGTGCTCGACGACGAACAGCGAGTTGCCCGACGCCTTGAGCCGGTCGAGGACGTCCAGGAGCGGTTCCGCGTCGGCGGGATGCAGCCCGGCGGACGGCTCGTCGAGTACGTAGACGACACCGAAGAGCCCGGAGCGCAACTGTGTGGCGATCCGCAGGCGCTGCGCCTCGCCGGGCGACAGCGTCGTCGAGCGGCGGCCGAGACTGAGGTAGCCGAGGCCGAGGCCGAGCAGCACCTCGACGCGCGCGACCACGTCCGCGCAGATGCGCACCGCCGCCTCGCTCGTCTCCCCGGCACCCTCGGAGACCTTGGCCTCCGGCAGCTCCGCGACGGGCCGCAGCAGATCGGCGACCCCGGTCAGCGGCAGGGCGTTGACCTCGGCGATCGAGCGTCCGGCGAAGGTGACCGCGAGCGCCTCCGGCCGCAGCCCGCTGCCCCCGCAGTCGGGGCAGGGCACAGCCCGGACGAACCGCAGCGCCCTCTCCCGCATGCGTTCGCTCTTGGAGTCGGCGAGGACGTGCATGACGTGCTGGCGGGCGCTCCAGAACTTTCCGTGGTAGCCGTTGTCGATACGCCCCGGCTCGGGCTCGATGAGGACGGAGGGCTGCTCCTCGGTGTAGAGCAGCCACTCCCGGTCCTTCTTGCGCAGCCTGCGCCACGGCCGGTCGATGTCGATGCCGAGCCCGCTCACGATGCTGCGCAGGTTGGCTCCCTGCCAGGCGCCCGGCCAGGCCGCGATCGCGCCCTCACGGATGCTCAGCGACGGATCGGGGACGAGGAGTTCCTCCGCCACGTCGAGCGTGGAGCCGAGGCCGTGGCACCGGGGGCAGGCACCGGCCGAGGTGTTCGGCGAGAACGCCTCCGCCTCCAGCGGCTCAGCCCCCGGCGGATAGGTCCCGGCCCGCGAGTAGAGGATGCGGAGCAGGTTGGACAGGGTGGTGAGAGTGCCGACCGTCGAGCGCGTACCCGGCGTCCCACGGCGCTGCTGGAGGGCGACCGCGGGCGGCAGCCCGGTGATCTCCCGTACGTGCGGCGCCCCCACCTGCTGGAGCAGCCGACGCGCGTACGGGGCCACCGACTCGAAGTACCGGCGCTGCGCCTCGGCGTAGAGCGTGCCGAAGGCGAGCGAGGACTTGCCCGAACCGGAGACCCCGGTGAAGGCGACCATCGCGTCCCTCGGGATGTCCACGTCGACGTCCCGCAGATTGTGCTCACTCGCGCCGCGGACCCGTACGCAGTGATCGACCGCATTGTTCTCCATGGCTTGTCTCTAACCGGTCCCGGCGGCGCGGGTGGCCGCCAGGCGGATGAAACAGGGGCAGCGGATGCGGTGGGCCGCCGGATGAGAGGGGGAGACGGGGTCAGTCGTGTCCGGCGGCAGCGGGCGCGGAACCGGCCGCGTCGAGGAGCGCGGCCTCCGCGTCCGTCAGCCGCAGCGTGCCCGCGGCCACGTTGTCGGCGAGGTGCCCCGGGTCGCCCGTCCCCGGGATGGCCAGCACATGGGCGCCCTGCCGCAGCAGCCACGCCACGCGGACCCGCGCCGGTGAGACACCGTGCGCGCGGGCCACCGCGCCGACCTCGTCGTGCTCGTCCCGTACGGCCCCCGCCTCCCGGCCCTGCCCGGCGATGGAGTAGTACGGCACGAACGCGATGCCGCGCTCCGCGCACACCCGCGGCATGTCCGCCTCGTCCGGCGTCCCGACGCCGTGGCGGTTCTGCACGCAGACCACGGGCGCGATGGCCTGTGCCTCGTCCAGGTGCTCCGGGCGGACGTTGGAGACGCCGAGGTGACGGACGAGCCCGGCGTCGCGCAGCTCGGCCAGCGCCCCGAAGTGTTCGCTGATGGAGTCCTGGCTCATCCGGCGCAGGTTGACCAGGTCGAGGTGGTCGCGGCCGAGCTGGCGCAGATTCTCCTCCACCTGGCCCCTGAGCTGGTCGGGCCGCGCCGAGGTGGCCCAGTCGCCGGAGGCGTCCCGCGCCGGGCCCACCTTGGTGGCGATGACGAGGTCCCGCGGGTACGGCGCCAGCGCCGAGTTGATCAGCTCGTTGGCGGAGCGCAGCCGCGAGAAGTAGAACGCCGCGGTGTCGATGTGGTTCACCCCGAGCTCCACCGCGCGGCGCAGTACGGCGATCGCCCGGCCGCGATCGCCCGGGGTGCCCAGGTGGAAGGCGGCGCTGCCGGTCAGGCGCATCGCCCCGAACCCGATCCGGTTGACCGTGAGGTCCCCGAGCGCCCAGGTGCCCGCTGCTGCCGCGGGGACCGCGAGTGACGTCATTCTTTCCCTCAGCTCCATCCGTTCGGACATACGTGTCCCGTTGCTCGGTTCACGGCGACGGGGATCATGGAGTATGCGCAGGTACCGGCCGCGGAGGGAAGGGCCGAGCCGGTCGAGCGGGCCCGCGTACTGCCCGTGCACCATGACTCCGGCTAGGCCGCCTGCGGGTGGGTGAGG
>NZ_JASKYR010000539.1:0-5644 GCF_041028215.1 Streptomyces flavofungini | reverse complement strand
GTCACGCAAGATCGAACCGGTGCCCCCCCCGCTCCGGGGACGGGGAGGGGACGCTCACCGGCTGTGAAGCCTCCGCGGGCTCCGAGGCCTCCGCGGACTCCGGCGCACCGTCGGCCACCGGTTCGATCTTGCGTGACCGTCCGAACGCGTTCCGCAGGCGGTTCAGAATGCCCATGTGCGCAACCCTTCGCGTGAGTTGATTCCGAAAATCCCTGGCCAGGGCGGACACGTAAGGTTAGCCGCCACCGGGGGCGATCTTGGGCAGGGTCATCCGTCGCGCCCCGCACCGCCGAACTCCTCCCCGTGCGCCCGGATTCACCGGCCGTTCACCCTCCGGCCGCCGATATGCCGGACTCCGCCCCTAGCGTCACGGCGGAATCAAGCCACGGACAGGCTTACGCAACACCACGACGGAGGACCCGTGCCGAAGCTGCTGCCGATCGTCACCTCGCATCAGGGGAGCGGCGGCCGTTCCGCCCTGACCTGCCGTTTCCGCTGCGGTGACGCCTGCTTCCAGGAAGTGCCCAACACCAGCGAGAACGCGTACGTCGGCGACGTCATCGCCGGTGCTCTCAGCCGTCGTTCGATGATGCGCGCCGCCGCCGTCGTCACGGTCGCCGCCGCCGCGGGCGGTGCCGTCATAGCCGACCCGGCCGCGAGCGAGGCCGCGGCCGCGGTGCCCGCGGGCAGCAGGAAGCCCAGAACCTCCAGGGCGGCGCGCGGCCTCCGCTTCACGCCCGTCGCGCCCAACACCGCCGACACCGTCACCATCCCCGGCGGCTACGCGCAGAACGTCGTCATCCGCTGGGGCGAGCCGATCCTGCGCGGCGCGCCCGCCTTCGACGCGAACCGCCAGAGCGCCAAGGCGCAGGCCGGTCAGTTCGGTTACAACAACGACTTCCTCAGCCTGCTGCCGCTGCGCCACGAGCACGGACTCCAGCTCCTCGTGGCCAACCACGAGTACACGGACGAGATCCTGATGTTCAAGGGGTACGACCCCGAGAACCCCACCCGTGAGCAGGTCGAGATCGCCTGGGCGGCGCACGGGCTCTCCGTGGTCGTGGTGGAGGGCGAGCGGCGGAAGGGCAAGCTGTCCGCCGTGCCCCGGCACCACCTCAACCGGCGGCTCACCGCCACCAGCCGGTTCCGGCTCGCCGGGCCCGTCGCGGGCCACCCGCTCGTGCGCACCAAGGCCGACCCGCGCGGCACCACCGTCCTCGGCACCCTGAACAACTGCTCGGGCGGCACCACCCCGTGGGGCACCACGCTGCACGGCGAGGAGAACTTCAACCAGTACTTCGCCAACGCCGAGAAGGTCACCGACCCGGTGGCCGCCGCGCGCCTGAAGCGGTACGGCGTCGTCGGCGGCGCCTCCGAGCGCAAGTGGGAGCGGTTCGACGACCGCTTCGACCTCGCCAAGGAGCCCAACGAGGCCAACCGTTTCGGCTGGGTCGTCGAGCTCGACCCGTACGACCCGGAGTCGACGCCCCGCAAGCGCACCGCCCTCGGCCGCTTCAAGCACGAGGCCGCGCAGCCGCGCCTGACGCACGACGGCCGTCCCGTCGTCTACATGGGCGACGACGAGAAGTTCGACTACTTCTACAAGTTCGTCAGCAGCAAGCGGGTCGCCAAGGGCACCTCCCGCGCCGCCCACGAGCACAACCTGGGCCTGCTCGACGAGGGCACGCTGTACGTCGCCAAGCTGACCGGTAACTCGCCCGCCGACGAGATCGACGGCAAGGGCACCCTCCCCGAGGACGGCGAGTTCGACGGCAGCGGCACCTGGATTCCGCTCGCGACCGCGGGCCCCGGCGGCAAGGCCGTCAGCCACGTCGAGGGCATGACCGCCGAGGAGGTCTACCTCTTCACGCGCTTCGCCGGTGACAAGGTCGGGGCGACCAAGATGGACCGTCCCGAGGACATCGAGCCGTCCCCGCACACCGGCAAGGTGTACGTCGCGCTCACGAACAACTCCGACCGGGGCAAGGCGGGCAAGGCCGGTGCCGACGAGGCCAACCCGCGCAACCTCAACAAGCACGGGCAGATCCTGGAGCTGACCGAGCGCCGCAACCGCGCGGACGCGCTGTCCTTCGGCTGGTCGCTGTTCCTGGTCGCCGGTGACCCGGAGGACCCCGCCACGTACTTCGCGGGCTTCCCCAAGGAGCGGGTCTCGCCCATCTCCTGCCCGGACAACGTCGCCTTCGACCCGCACGGCAACCTGTGGATCTCCACCGACGGCAACCAGCTCGGCTCGCACGACGGCCTCTTCGGCGTCGCGACCCGGGGCAGCAGGCGTGGTGAGCTGAAGCAGTTCCTGACGATGCCGACCGGCGCGGAGACCTGCGGCCCGCTCGTCCAGGACCGGCGCGTGCTGGTCTCCGTACAGCACCCGGGCGAGGTGGACGGCGCGTCCGTCGAGAAGCCCGCGAGCGTCTGGCCCGACGGACCCGGCAGGATCGTCCGTCCGGCGGTCGTCTCGGTGTGGCGCGCGGACGGCGGCGACATCGGCGTCTGACGGCCGGGCACGCGGGCGCGCGCGGGCGGGCGGTCGGTCCGGTGGCCACACGGTCAGGCGGTCACGCGGTCAGGCGGTCGTCCTGGCTCGGGGACCAGGGTCCGGTGGCCGGCGCCGCCCGTGTGTCGCCGGACCGCAGCAGCCACGCTCCATAGGCGGGGGCCTGCTGGGCCGCCTCCCAGTAGGCGGACTCCAGCTCGCCGTAGACCGCGCCCAGTTCGTCCTCGGTGCGGGCGGCCACCAGCAGGCGTACGCCCAGGGGGTCGCCGTCGAGGGGGCGTACGGCCATGTCGGTGCGCCCGCGCGAGGTGGGCTGGCAGAGGGTGACGACCTCGCCGGAGGCGACGAGGGAGGACGCGGTGAGATAGTCGCCGTGCAGGACGGAGGGATTCAGGCCCGCCGCCGTCAGCACGCGGCGCAGACCGTCCCACTCGCCGTCCACGGTGGGGTCCACCATCCAGCGGTCGTCCGCGAGGTCACGCAGGCGGACGACCGGGCGCCTCGCCGCCGGATGGTCGGCGGCGAGGGAGACGAACTGCGGCTCGCGGTCGAGGAGCACGCGTCTTCGGAGCGTCTCCGGCAGCCGCAGCGGACTGCCCTCCACCTCGTGCACGAACGCGACGTCGAGCTGGCCGCCCGCCACCATCCGCAGCAGCGCGTTGGCCGAGACGTCCATCTGGAGCGAGATCTCGGTGCCGGGCAGCCGCACCCGCAGCCTGCGCAGCCAGCCCGGTATGGCCCGGCTGGCCGTGGACCCGATGCGCAGGCGCGGGCCCTCGGTGGCGCGGGCGGCGGCGGCCATCGTCTCGGTGACGAGCGCCTTCATCTCCGTGACCAGGGGGCGGGCGCGGCTGAGGACCACACGGCCGAGCGGCGTCGGGCGACAGCCGGTGCGCTCGCGGGCGAAGAGCTGGCCGCCGAGCGCGTGCTCGATGCGGCGCAGCTGGGTCGTCAACGAAGGCTGGCTCATGCCGAGCTGGCGGGCCGCCTTGTGCAGGCTGCCGCTGTCGGCGATGGCGCACAGCGCACGGAGGTGCCTGACCTCAAGCTCCATGGTCGATGAGCGTAGAGGCGCTACGGCCGCCGCACCAGGTACCCAAACCCCATGAGAATGAGCCGTTTCGGGCAGGCGTGGACGGGGTGATAGCTCCGGGCTATCGGGCATTGCCATCATTCCCAGGCGTCACACGCTCCCCGAGACTCACAGCTACCGATCCGTTCACCTTTCATCGGCCCCCCACGGCCGAGGAACGAATAGGGAGCCCCCCACACATGAACAAGCGTTACCTGTCTGTCGCCGCCGTCCTCGGACTCACCGTCGCCGGTCTCGGCGCGACCTCGGCGACCGCCGCGCCCGCCACCCCGCACACCTCCGCGCCCGTCGCCGCCTCCTGGGCGAAGTACGAGGGCTCGAAGGCCGAGGCCAAGAACAACAAGGCGTTCTTCGAGGCCGTCGTGAAGGCGGTCGCCGAGAAGCGCGCGGCCAACCCGGGCGCCAAGTCCGTGACCGTCGTCTACGACGCGTCCGGCGCTCCCACCTTCGCCTCCCAGATAGCCAGCAGCGCCTCCATCTGGAACGGCGCCGTCTCCAACGTGAAGCTCCAGGCGGGCACCTCGGGCGCCAGCTTCGAGTACCGCGAGGGCGACGACCCGCGCGGCTCGTACGCCAGCAGCGACGGCCACGGCAACGGCTATGTCTTCCTGGACTACGCGCAGAACAAGGAGTACGACTCGACGCGCGTCACCACCCACGAGACCGGCCACGTGCTCGGTCTCCCCGACACCTACGACGGCCCGTGCAGCCAGCTGATGTCGGGCGGCGGCCCCGGCCCGTCCTGCACCAACGCGCAGCCCGACGCCACCGAGCGGGCGAAGGTCGACCAGCTCTGGGCGAACGGCCTGGCCAAGGCGTTGGACAAGGTCAACGCCGACCACTGAGTGACCAGTCGGTGAGAGCCTGACCCAGGCTCGCAGGGGCCGCACGGGCCCGGCGTCACGTCGTGTTCGGCGAGGCGATGGCCCGTGCGGCCCCCACTTCCTGCCGCAGGGGTTCCAGGACGCTGTCCTTGGGCCCCACGGTGAACCCGGTCCGCACCTCCCTGAGGTGCGATGAGGCGCGCAGCCCGGCCGCCAGCGCCCGCAGCTCCGCGACGATCTCGGCGATCTCCTCCGCGTCCGGCTCCGCCGCGCCGTGCCGGATGCGGACGCGCGCGGCGGTCGTGGCGTCCAGAATCCGCTCCACCGCGACGACCAGCGGCCACCAGGCGGCGGCACGGGTGCCCGTCGGCGGCGGTTCGGTCAGTGCCCGCTGGAACTCGGAGCGGATGGCGGAGAGGTCGCGGTAGAGGCGGCGGCGCATCCTGGCCCTGGCCGCGGGGTCCTCGTGGGCGCCGAAGACGCAGCTCACGTATCCGGCGGTGTCGGCGACGGCGTCCGCGAGCCGGTCTCCGATCCGCGTCCCCCAGCTCTCCGGCCAGAGCAGATAGCCCGCGATGAGCGCGATGGCGCAGCCGATCAGGCTGTCGACGAGCCGGGGCACGACCAGGCCGAGGCCCTGGCGGTTGAGGATGTCCGAGAGCAGCAGGATGACCGGCGTGATGGCCGCCGTCTGGTGGCCGTAGCCGCGTGTGGTCAGGGCCGGGATCAGCGGGGCGAGCAGCATCATCACGGGCACGTCCCACCAGCCGTGCGGCACCTCGGCGAGCACGGCGGCGGCGATGACCAGGCCCGCCGCCGTACCGATGGCGCGCAGGACGGCGCGCGAGAAGACCGAGCCGAAGTCGGGCTTGAGGACGAAGGTGACGGTGAGCGCCACCCAGTACGACCTGGGCACCTCGATCAGTGAGACCAGGGACTGCGCGATGCCGATACAGAGCGCGAGCCGCAGGCCGTAGCGCCAGGACGCCCCGGAGAGGAGCACGTTGCGGGCGGCGCGGCGGGCGCGCACCCGCAGCGCGGCGGGGCGGCCGAGGCGGTCGTCGGCCTCGATGACGCCGAGCGGGTCGGGGTCGCCGAGGGTCTCCGCCGCGTGGCGTACGGCGTGGTCGAGGGCGCGCAAGGCGTGGTCCCGCGGCTCGGGGTGGTCCGGCGGGGGCGGTGCGCCGTGCCGGGGCGAGCCGCCGTGCCACA
>NZ_JASKYR010000538.1:0-6075 GCF_041028215.1 Streptomyces flavofungini | reverse complement strand
GTCCTGGCCGTGCGCCCAGGTCTCCATGAGCCGCGCGGTCGCCATGGAGGCGACGGCCATGGGCGGCCCGTACCACGGCAGGCGGGTCCCGGCGGGGGCCTCGGCGAGGGCGCGGCGCAGGGTGTCGCGGCCGGTCCGCCACCGGCCGAGCAGCTCGGCGGGCGACAGTGCCGCGCCCTCGGCCGCGCCCTCGTCCACGAACGAGTCCGGGGCCGCCGCCGCCTTCTCCACCTCGGCGGCGAAGGCCTCCGGGTCGGTGGCGGCGAGCAGGGCGGCGCGGTCGGTCCAGGCGAGGTGCGCGATCTGGTGGGCGACGGTCCAGCCGGGCGCGGGCGTCACGAGCGCCCAGCGCTCCTCGCTCAACTCCGCGACCAGTGCGTCGAGTTCCTCACCCTCGGCACGCAGGTCGTCGAGCACGGACAGGGCATCGGACACGGAACGCTCCCCTCGGGGCACGGCGATGTGCCAGGGAGCATGGCAGCGCCCACAGAAACAAGCAAGCGTGCTTGCATAATTTTTTCCGGGTCACCGGGTCCTCCGAGCAACCGGGGCCCCGCATACGGCGAAGGCGTCGGCACCGATGCCGGTGCCGACGCCTTCGCCGGTCTCTGACTGCGGCCCCGCTACCGCTCCGCGCCCCCGCGCGATGACTTCCCGCGGCCCACCTGCGTGCGCACCGCGCCCATGCTCGCCGCGATGACCAGGGCGATCGCCAGGGCCTCCACGGCCGAGAGCGCCTGGCTCAGGACCAGGAAACCGGCGACCGAGGCGATGGCGGGTTCCAGGCTCATCAGGACCGCGAAGGTGTGCGCGGGCAGGCGGCGCAGGGCCAGCAGCTCCAGGGTGTACGGAAGCACCGACGACATCACCGCGACCACCGCGCCGAGCGCCAGCGTGCCGGGCTGCACGAGCCGCGAGCCCGCGTCGGCGATGCCCAGCGGCAGGAAGAGCACCGCCGCGACCGCCATCGCCAGGGCGAGCCCGTCGGCCTGCGGGAAGCGCCGCCCGGTCCGCGCGCTGAAGATGATGTACGTCGCCCACATCGCGCCCGCGCCGAGCGCGAAGGCGACGCCCGCCGGGTCCAGGCCGCTGAGACCGCCCCCGCCGCCGAGCAGGAAGACACCGCAGAGCGCGAGACCGGCCCAGACCAGGTTCACCGCGCGGCGGGAGGCGATGACGGAGAGCGCGAGCGGTCCGAGCACCTCAAGGGTGACGGCGGGGCCCATCGGGATGCGGGCCACGGACTGGTAGAACAGCCCGTTCATCCCGGCCATCGCCACGCCGAAGGCGACGACCGTGCCCCAGTCGGCGCGCGAGTGACCGCSCAGCTTCGGGCGGCACACGATCAGGAGCACCAGCGCGGCGAAGGCGAGCCGCAGCGCCACGATGCCGAGCGCCCCGGTCCTCGGCATCACGCTGACGGCCACCGCGCCGCCGAACTGCACGGAGATCCCGCCCGCGAGCACCAGACCCACCGGTCCGAGCGAGCCGAAACGGGCCCGGAGGCCACCGCCGGGGGCGGCGGGGGTGCCGGACGCCCCCTCGGCCGTCGCCACCGCCTCGGCGGCCCCTGCGACCTCCGGCTGCTGCGCCACGACGGGGGCCGCCGCAGGTGCCGACGGTGCCGCCTGGTCGCTGCGCGAGATATTCACCGCTGAGCCTTCCTGCTGCCGTACCGAGTCCAGCACCGTGGACCGTACCGTCCAGGTCATTGGACCGTGTCAGGATTGTGGAGGGGTTTCACTGCTGTACGCAACCCGCGTCCACACCTCGAAGGTACGGCCGCTCGCGGCGCGCGTGAAATGCCGGACAGGCTGTGGTTATGCACCGCGGGCATGACGTGGGCGGGCCGTGCGGGTCACCGCTCGTCCAGCGCCTCGGCCAGCACCTCCGCCAGGTGCCGGGCCCGTACGCCCGCGAGCTGGCCGAGCTGGGTGCGGCAGGAGAAACCGTCGGCCAGCACGACCGCCCCGGCCGGGGCGTCGCGCACCGCGGGCAGCAGCGCCTCCTCCGCGCAGGCCACCGAGACCTCGTGGTGCCCGCGCTCGAACCCGAAGTTCCCGGCGAGCCCGCAGCAGCCGCCGGTCAGGGCGCCCTCAAGGCCCGCCCTGGCCCGCAGCCGCCGCTCCGCCGCGTCGCCGAGGACCGCGTGCTGGTGGCAGTGCGTCTGGCCGGTCACCGGGCGGTCGACGCGGGGTGGCCGCCACTGGGGCGCCAGTTCCTCGACGGCTTGGGCGAAGGTGCGTACGGACCCGGCGAGCCGGTGCGCGCGGGGGTCGTCGCCGAGCAGCTCGGCCAGGTCCGTGCGGAGCGCCGCCGCGCAGCTCGGTTCCAGGACCACCACCGGCACCCCGGCGGCCACCAGCGGGGCCATCCGCTCCACCGTGCCCCGCAGCACCGCGCGCGCCCGGTCGAGCTGTCCCGTCGACACATACGTCAGCCCGCAGCACACTCCCGGCGGCGGCAGCTCGACGGCGATCCCGGCCGCCTCCATGACCCGCACGGCGGCCCTGCCCACCTCGGGCGAGAGGTGGTCGGTGAAGGTGTCGGGCCACAGGACGGCCCGGGGTCCCCCGGGCCCCGCCCCGTGTCCCGCGCGCCACCACCGCCGGAACGTGCGCGGCGCCAGCTCCGGCACCCCGCGCCGCGCGTCGATCCCGCCGAGCCGCTTGCCGAGCGCCGCCAGCGGACCCACCCGCGCCAGGGCGTTGACCACGCGGGCGGTGCGCGTCGCCGCGACGGCCCGCAGCCAGCGCGGCAGCCACCCCATCGCGTAGTGGGCTGCGGGCCTGCGCCGGCCCGCGTAGTGGTGGTGCAGGAACTCCGCCTTGTACGTGGCCATGTCGACGCCGACCGGGCAGTCGGTGCGGCAGCCCTTGCAGGAGAGACAGAGGTCGAGCGCGTCCCTGACCTCCGTCGAACGCCAGCCGTCCGTCACCACCTCACCGGCGAGCATCTCGTGCAGCAGATGTGCCCGGCCCCGCGTCGAGTGCTCCTCCTCGCCCGTGACGCGGAAGGAGGGGCACATCACGTCCGTGGCGGAGCCCGGCGCCGCCGTTCGGCACTTGGCGACCCCCACGCACCGCCGGACCGCCGCCGAGAAGTCGCCGCCGTCCTGCGGGTAGCCGAAGGCGACGTCGACCGGCTCGCGCGGCAGCGGCGCGAAGCGCAGGTCGGCGTCGAGGGGCGAGGGCCGCACCAGCATCCCGGGGTTGAGCAGGCCCTCGGGGTCCCAGAGGTCCTTGACGCGCTCGAAGAGCCGGACGAGTTCCGGGCCGTACATCTTCGGCAGGAGTTCCGCGCGCGCCTGCCCGTCGCCGTGCTCGCCGGAGAGCGAGCCGCCGTGCGCGACGACCACGTCCGCGACCTCCTCGGAGAAGCGGCGGAACCGCGCCACGCCCTCGGGGGTGATCAGGTCGAAGTCGACGCGCACATGGATGCAGCCGTCCCCGAAGTGCCCGTACGGGGTGCCGCGCAGGCCGTGTTCGGCGAGCAGCGCGCGGAAGTCCCGCAGATAGGCGCCGAGCCGCGCGGGCGGCACGGCGCAGTCCTCCCAGCCCGGCCACGCCTCTCCGCCGGGTGTGCCGTCCGGCCCGTCGGGCAGGCGCGTGGCCGTGCCGCTCGCGTCCTCGCGCACCCGCCACAGGGCCCGCTGCCCGGCCGGGTCCTCCACGACCACCGCGTCGAGCGCGTCGGCAGCCCGCAGGAGTTCCGCCGCTCGCGCGCGTGCCTCGGCCGGGCTCGCGCCGCCCGTCTCCACGAACAGCCAGGCCCCGCCCCTCGGCAGCCCGGCCGCGCCGCGCACCAGGTCGGCCGCCATGCCCTCGACGGTCAGCGGACCGTACGGCAGGAGCCCGGGGGCCGCTTCCGCCGCCGCGCTCTCGTCGGCGTAGCCGAGCACGGCGAGGGCGCGGGCGCGGGGCGCCTCGACGAGCCGTACGGTCGCCTCGGTGAGGATGCCGAGGGTGCCCTCCGAGCCGCAGAACGCGCGCGCGAGGTCGGGACCGCGCTCCGGGAGCAGCGCGTCGAGCGCGTAGCCGGAGATGCGGCGCGGCAGGTCGGGGTAGCCGGTGCGCAGGAGCTTCAGGTGTCCGTCGACGAGTTCGCGCAGTCCGTGCGGCGCGCCCTGCCAGCCCTGGCCGAGGCGTTGGGTGCCGCCCCGGCCGCCGATGACGGACAGTTCGCGGACGTTGTCGGCGGTGGTGCCCCAGGCCACCGAGTGGGAGCCGCAGGAGTTGTTGCCGACCATGCCGCCGAGCGTGCAGCGGTTGTGCGTCGAGGGGTCGGGGCCGAAGGTGAGGCCGTGCGGGGCGACGGCGGCGCGCAGGTCGTCGAGGACGACTCCGGGCTGGACCACGGCCGTTCGCGCCTCCGGGTCCAGGGAGACGATGCGCCGCAGATGCCGGGTGCAGTCGAGTACGACGCCGATGCCCGTGGCCTGCCCGGCGATCGAGGTGCCCGCACCGCGTGCCACCACCGGCACCTCCCGCTCCCGGCAGACCGCGAGCACCGCCGCCACGTCGTCGGCGTCGCGCGGCGCCACGATCGCGGCCGGGACACGGCGGTAGTTGGAGGCGTCCATGGTGTGCAGGGCACGCGCGGTGACGGAGAGATCGACGTCGCCTCGCACGGCTGCCCGCAGCGCGTGGCCCAGGCCCTCCGTACCGCCGTCGAGGTCGCCCCGCCGCTTGCTCTTCCGGTCGCTCATAGCGGCCAGGATGCCCCCTCGGGGCCCCCTGGCGGCCAGCCCGCCGCACCCGTTATGTCATGATCCGGAAGGGATCATTCCCACTCCGGTCAGCAACTCTCCTATAGTGAGCACAATTTGTGCTGACCTTGAGAAATACCCGAGCACGTTCGAGCAGAGTGTGTCGCTTCCGATCGAGGACCACGATTGATGACCGCGCAAACCCCCCTGGCGCGCCCCGGGACGGAGCGCGCTCCCTCGCGCCCGTCCGCCCTCGTCCTGCTGGCCTGCGCCCTGGTCACCGCGGCGCTCTCCGGAACGGCCGTGGCCCTGGCGCCCGATTCCGTGCGCACGCCCCTCGCCTGGGGAGCCGGTGCCGCCTCGCTCGCGCTCAGCGTCGCCGTGGCCACCGCCTTCCACGGCGTACGGACCACCGCCCTGCTGCGGCGTCAGCTTGACGCCGCCCGGCAGGAGATGGACCGCGCCCGCCACGAACAGGCCCGTCAGGCAGCGGAATTCGGCAAGGAGCACGAGCACCTCACCGGCCGTCACGCCCGTGAGATCGCCGCGCTGACCGCCGAGCACATACGGGAGCGCACCGCCCTGACCGTGCGGGTACGCACCGCCGAGTCCGAGCGCGCCGCCGCCCTCGCCGCCTCCGCCAACGCGGCGGGCCGTATGCAGGCCCTCGCCACCGGCATGCTCGCCGACCTGCGCGAGATGGAGGGCAGGCACGCCGACGAGGACGTCCTGACCGATCTGCTGCACCTGGACCACAGGACCGCGCAGGCGGGCCGCATCGCCGACTCGGTGGCCGTCCTGACCGGCGCCCGCTCGGGACGCCGCTGGGCGAAGCCGATCGTCATGGAGTCGATCCTGCGCGGCGCGATGGGCCGTATCGGCGGCTATCAGCGCGTGCGCGTCCACTCCGCCAGCGAGGTCGCCGTCGCGGGCCACGCCGCCGAGGGCGTCATGCACGCCCTCGCCGAGATCCTCGACAACGCCGCCAACTTCTCGCCGCCCACCTCCGAGGTGCACGTCTACATCGAGGAGGTCGCCGCCGGGGTCATCATCTCCGTCGAGGACAGCGGCCTCGTCATGGGCCCGGTGCAGCAGCGCCGCGCCGAACAGGCCGTGTCCGGCGGCACGAAGGGCCTCGGCGGGCTCTCCGGCACGCGGCTCGGTCTCGCGGTCGTCGGCAGGCTCGCCCGCAAGCACGGCCTGACGGTGTCGTTCCGTCCGTCGGCGCGCGGCGGCACGGGGGTGCTCCTGCTGATACCCCAGGAGCTGCTCTCCCGCCCCTCGGAGACGTCCCCGGCGACGACTCCTCCGGTCGCGGCTGCGGCCCCGGCTGCGGCTCCGGCTCCGGCCCCGGTCGCGGCGCCTGC
>NZ_JASKYR010000537.1:0-5292 GCF_041028215.1 Streptomyces flavofungini | reverse complement strand
GTCGCGATGAGGAAGGCGGGGGATGTGCCGGTGAACGCGTGGGCGGGGGCGTTGTCCTCGGTGGCGTGTGCGTGGGTGGGGTCCGTGCGGACCCACGTGACGCCGTTGAGGGCCGCGGCGCGGACCTGCCAGTCGCCCGCGTGAAGTTCGAGACGGATGGGGCGGCCGAGTTCGTCGAGTGCGAGGTCGACGGAGCCTGCCCGAGGGTTCGCGGGGGTGGTCCTTTGCGCGACGTAGCGCCAGCCCGAGGGGCCGGGCGCGCAGTGGAAGTGTTCTTCACCGAGGGGAGTGTGATCGTGCACGTCATGGAGCGAATATCGGCCGCGGGGCATGGGCTTCGGGTCCTCGGTCGGGTGGGGCATCGGGGCTGATCCGTGCGGGTCCGCCCCGACCGGGCCCACGCTGGACGGACCGGCGCTGAACGGGGCCGCGCTGGACGGACCCGCGCCGGGCGGGCGGGCATCGGCCTGGTCGCCGGGCGTCTCCGCTCAGGACGTGGTCGCTCAGGACGTGGTCGCTCGGGACGTGGTCGCTCGGCCAGGGTACGGAGCAGGCCCCCGTCGTGTGACGAGGGCCTGCTGAAACGGGCCGACCGATGGCCCCGGCTCCGCTGGCCGACCGCCGCTGGTCAGCCGTGCGGTGGCCGTCGTTACCCGTTACTGGGCGGTGGCCGGGTCGCAGCCAGTGCGCGTGCGGTGCCGGGTCGCGGCCGGTGAGCTCTGTCGGTGACAGGCGGACCGTCGGCGACAGCTGCCGACCGGCGACCCGCGACCTGCCCAGCCAGTGCGACCCGGCGACCCGGCGACGCTCGCGACCGTCAGTAGCGGTAGTGGTCGGACTTGTACGGGCCCTCGACCTGGACACCGATGTACGAGGCCTGCTCGGGGCGGAGCGTCGTGAGCTTCACGCCGAGCGAGTCGAGGTGGAGACGGGCGACCTTCTCGTCCAGGTGCTTGGGGAGCACGTAGACGTCGGTCGGGTACTCCTCCTGCTTGGTGAAGAGCTCGATCTGGGCCAGCGTCTGGTCCGCGAACGAGTTGGACATCACGAAGGAGGGGTGACCGGTCGCGTTGCCCAGGTTGAGCAGGCGACCCTCGGACAGCACGATCAGGACCTTGCCGTCCGGGAAGGTCCAGGTGTGGACCTGCGGCTTGACCTCGTCCTTGACGATGCCGGGGATGGCGGCCAGGCCGGCCATGTCGATCTCGTTGTCGAAGTGGCCGATGTTGCCCACGATCGCCTGGTGCTTCATCTTGGCCATGTCCGAGGCCATGATGATGTCCTTGTTGCCGGTCGTGGTGACGAAGATGTCGGCCTTGTCGATGACCTCGTCCAGCGTCGTGACCTGGTAGCCGTCCATCGCCGCCTGGAGCGCGCAGATCGGGTCGATCTCGGTGATGATCACGCGGGCGCCCTGGCCGCGCAGGGACTCCGCGCAGCCCTTGCCCACGTCGCCGTACCCGCAGACGACGGCGGTCTTGCCGCCGATCAGGACGTCGGTGGCGCGGTTGATGCCGTCGATGAGGGAGTGGCGGCAGCCGTACTTGTTGTCGAACTTGGACTTCGTCACGGCGTCGTTCACGTTGATCGCCGGGAAGAGGAGGACGCCGTCACGCTGCATCTCGTAGAGCCGGTGGACGCCGGTGGTGGTCTCCTCGGTCACGCCGCGGATCTCCGAGGCGAGCTGGGTCCACTTCTGCGAGCCCTCGGTGATGGTGCGGTTGAGGAGCTGGAGGATGACGCGGTGCTCGTCGTTCTCGGCGGTGTCGACCGCGGGGACCTTGCCGTCCTTCTCGTACTCGACGCCCTTGTGGACCAGGAGCGTGGCGTCGCCGCCGTCGTCCAGGATCATGTTCGGGCCGCCGGTGGGGGTGTTCGGCCAGGTCAGCGCCTGCTCCGTGCACCACCAGTACTCCTCGAGGGTCTCGCCCTTCCAGGCGAAGACCGGGACGCCCTGGGGGTTGTCCGGCGTGCCGTTCGGGCCGACGGCGATGGCGGCCGCGGCGTGGTCCTGGGTGGAGAAGATGTTGCACGACGCCCAGCGGACCTCGGCGCCGAGGGCGACCAGGGTCTCGATGAGCACGGCGGTCTGCACGGTCATGTGCAGGGAGCCGGTGACGCGGGCGCCGGCGAGCGGCTGGGCGTCGGCGTACTCCTTGCGGATCGACATCAGGCCGGGCATTTCGTGCTCGGCGAGCGTGATCTCCTTGCGGCCGAACGCGGCGAGGGAGAGGTCGGCGACCTTGAAGTCCTGGCCGTTGGTGGCGATGGTCATGTGTGAGCTGCTCCTCGTGGATGGGGCGAGGGATGGGCATGGCTGATCTGCGGCGTCGGGTACAAGGGTGCACCGGCGCGCGCAGCGCAGTCCGTCGGAGGCCCTCTCTCCCTCGGCCGGTCCGTGCGAGGACCGCCCGACCGCCATCAGCAGCGACGTCTGGCTCACTTCCAAGCTACACCGGGGGGCCCGGTGAGCCCCAGTCCGCCTTGGCTGCCGGGGGCGCTCTTGGCTCTGCGACGCCTACGACTCCGGGTGCCGTGACTCCGGATGCCGTGACTCCGGATGCCGTGACCCCGGATGAGCGCGGGGCTTGCTGGGATGCCGTGAAGCGGCGGGTGCCTGCCGCCCGGCCGCCGGTCCGTACCGGCAAGGTCGACGACGTGGAGGAGCTGATTCTCGCGCTGCTCTGCTCCCGTGCGAGCTGAGGGACCCCGGCTTCCGCGAGCGGCTCACGGCGGCGCTGGACGACGCCGCGATCCTCGACGTCCTGCGCGAGGTGGAGTGGCGCCGGGACGAAGTGGCGCGAGCAGCGCGGGGGCCCCGCACCTTCGAGGTGCGGGGCCCCTTCACGTACGGCTCAAGAGGACTCAGTGGCCGCCGGGTGCCTTCGCCGGGTTCTCGCCCGCCGCGGCTGCCGTCTCGCTGTAGATGTCGGGTTCGAGGTAGATCACGCGGGCGATCGGGACCGCCGTGCGGATGCGTTCCTCGGCCGCGTTGATGGCGGCGGCGACCTCGGCGGCCGTGTCGTCGTGCTGCACGGCGATCTTGGCGGCGACGAGGAGCTCCTCGGGGCCGAGGTGGAGCGTGCGCATGTGGATGACCTTGGTGACCGTGTCGCCGTCGACCACGGCCTTCTCGATCTTCTCGACCTCTGCGGTGCCCGCCGCCTCGCCGAGCAGCAGCGACTTGGTCTCGGCGGCCAGGATGATCGCGATCAGGATGAGCAGGACGCCGATGCAGAGCGTGCCGATGCCGTCCCAGACGCCGTCGCCGGTGGCCAGGGCGAGGCCGACGCCGCCGAGGGCGAGGACCAGACCGACCAGGGCGCCGAAGTCCTCCAGGAGCACGACCGGCAGCTCCGGCGCCTTGGCGCGGCGGACGAACTGGGCCCAGCTCAGGCCGCCGCGCGTCTCGTTGGACTCCTTGATGGCGGTCCGGAAGGAGAAGCCCTCCGCGATGATCGCGAACACCAGGACCCCGACGGGCCAGTACCAGTGCTCGAGCTCGTGCGGGTGCTTGATCTTCTCGTAGCCCTCGTAGATCGCGAACATGCCGCCGACCGTGAAGAGGACGATCGAGACGAGGAAGGCGTAGATGTAGCGCTCGCGGCCGTAGCCGAAGGGGTGCTGCGGGGTCGCCTCCCGCTTGGCCTTCTTGCCGCCGAGGAGCAGCAGTCCCTGGTTGCCGGAGTCGGCGAGGGAGTGGACGCTCTCGGCGAGCATCGACGAGGACCCGCTGAAGATGAACGCGACGAATTTCGCCACCGCGATCGCGAGGTTCGCGCCGAGTGCCGCGACAATCGCCTTTGTTCCGCCTGACGCGCTCATGAGTGCCCGGGGTCCCTTCGCCTTCGTACGTTCTCGGCCATCGCCTGCGGGCAGTGCTTTGCCCGGCCTTTGCGGTGGGTCATTGTTGCAGCACGCGAGGGCGCTGGTGCGTCAGGCCACCACAGAGGCGCGGAAAAGCGTGCCGGGTCCGGACACTTCGACCTTTTCACCCGCCGGGACGAAAGCGGACTCACCGGGCTTCAGGGTCAGTTCGCCCGCGCGGACCACGCCCGCGGTGCAGAGCAGGATCTGCGGGGTCGCGGCGGTGAGGTCGTGCGGGGCCGTGTCCTCGGGCAGGACGAAACGGGAGAGGCGGAACTCGTCGATCGGCGTTTCGTAGACCTCCTCGCCGTCGGGCGAGGCCTCGGGGCGCAGCACTCCGGGGTCGGTGGCCGAGAAGCGGACGATGCGCAGGAGTTCGGGGACGTCGACGTGCTTGGGGGTCAGCCCGCAGCGCAGCACGTTGTCGGAGTTGGCCATGATCTCGACGCCGAGGCCGTCGAGGTAGGCGTGCGGGACGCCGGCGCCGAGGAACAGGGCCTCGCCCGGCTGGAGCCGTACGTGGTTGAGGAGCATCGCGGCGATGACCCCGGGGTCGCCGGGGTAGTGGTGGGCGATGCCCGCGTACGGGGTGTAGGCGCCGCCGATGCGCCGGGCGGCGGCCGTGACCTCGGTGACCGTCTCGGCCATCTCCTCGGGGTCGGCGCTCAGCACGGCCGTCAGGACCTCGCGCAGGGCGGCGTCCTCGGGGTGCGCGCGCAGCAGGTCGACGTACGGCTTGAGGGAGTCGACGCCCAGGGCTTCGAGCAGGTCCGCGGTCTCGGCGGGGTCCCGGAATCCGCACAGGCCGTCGAACGGCGTGAGGGCGCAGATCAGTTCGGGCTTGTGGTTGGCGTCCTTGTAGTTGCGGTGCGGGGCGTCGATCGGGACGCCGCGCCGCTCCTCGTCCGCGTACCCCTCCTTGGCCTGCGCGAGGTCGGGGTGGACCTGGAGGGAGAGCGGGGCGCCCGCGGCGAGGATCTTGAGCAGGAAGGGCAGGCGGGGGCCGAACTTGTCGGCGGCGGCCTTGCCGAGCTCGCGCTCCGGGTCCGCGTCGATGACCTCGTTCAGCGGGCCGCGCCCGGTCCGCGAGGGTGCGCCCGGGTGGGCGCCCATCCACATCTCGGCCTGCGGCTCACCGCTCGGCTCGGCGCCGGTGAGCTCCGCGATGGCGGTGGTGGAACCCCAGGCGTAGGGGCGGATGGTGTTGGTGAGGCGGTCCACGGAGGGGCTCTCCCTTACGTACGCGAAGGCTGGGGTGCGGGGTCGACCGGTGGCGGCACGGCGCTGGACCGCCGGGTCATGTTCGGTCGCCGTCGGCGAGCGCGAGGTAAACGGCGGCGAAATCCGTGATGCCGATCAGGTCGGCGAGGGCGTCGAGCTCGTCGCCCTCCTCCGGTTCCAGCTCGCTGAGGGCGACGTCGTGGC
>NZ_JASKYR010000536.1:0-5352 GCF_041028215.1 Streptomyces flavofungini | reverse complement strand
CAGCAGGGCGGTCTTGCCCGCGCCCGCGGGGCCGTCGAGCCCCCCCCCCCCCCCCCCCCCTCGCTCTCCTTGGGCGCGGCGGTCAGGGCGGGCAGGGCGTGCCGGGCGCTGCCGTCCAGGAGCGCGGAGGCGCGGTTCTTGCGGGCGGTCAGGCCGAGCGGTGCGAACAGGGCGCGCGCCCCGCTGTAGCCGGTGGCCGCGCCGACGGCGCGGCACGTGCCGTGCAGGACGGTCATGCCGGTGAAGGGTCCGTCGTCGGCCAGGGCGGCGCGCAGCAGGGCGGTCTTGCCCGCGCCCGCGGGGCCGTCGAGGAGCACCAGGCGGGGCTGTCCGGCCCTGGCCGCCGCGGCGTGTCCGGCGAGGGCTTCAAGGTGTCGGGTCCGCCCGACCAGCGGCAGTACGGGGTGCGCTTCGCCGGCCCGGTCGGTCACTTGCTCTCCCTCGCGTCGTACACGGCGGATGGCACGGCGGCCCTCCTGCGCGGCGCCGTTGGACTGTCACCGGCGGTGAACGGGCAACTGCCCCCATCCGACCGCGTCATGCTCACGTATACGTCACATTTACGCCACGGAGCCCCTCCGCACCCGCACACAACGAGAAATCTAAGGAAATCCCCCGTCGCCGCCGTGAGATCAAGTGGTGGTGCGGTCGGCGTCCTCCGTGTCCGGTCCGGCCGGCAGGCCGCACGTCCACGCGCCGTCACGCCCGTCGCACGCTTCACCGGCGGGCCTCGGCGCACCACGGCAGTCACTTCGTGAAAGGGCCCTCATGGACTCCGCCGCTCGGCCGATCCTCTTCGTCAGCCTCCCCGAGAGCGGTCTGCTCAACCCGTTGCTGGTGCTGGCCGGGGAGTTGGCCCGGCGCGGTGTGCCCGACGTGTGGTTCGCCACCGACGAGCACCGGCGCAAGGACGTGGAGGCGCTGGCCGCCGCGTCCACCGTGTCGTTCGCCTCACTGGGCGAGGTGGTGTCCGAGCTGTCCGCGGTGACCTGGGACGACGCGGTCTACCGGGAGGTGACGCAGTCCTCGCGGTTCAAGGCGCACCGTGCGGTGGTGCGGCAGTCGTACAAGCCGGCGCTCCAGGCGCGCAAGTACCGTGAGCTGGAGCGCGTGGTGGACGAGGTGCGTCCCGCGCTGATGGTGGTGGACTGTGTGGCGGGCTTCGCCGTCGATCTGGCGCTCGCCCGGAACATCCCCTACGTCCTGAACGTACCGTTCGTGGCGAGCAATGTCCTGACCTCGCACAATCCCTTCGGCGCCTCGTACACCCCCAAGAACTTCCCCGTGCCCAACTCGGGCCTGCCGCTGGCGATGTCGCCCCGCCAGAAGCTGGCCAACACGCTGTTCAAGTGGCGCACGCTCGGCATGTTCCTGCACCCGGAGATGGGCAAGGTGCTGCGCGAGGACGCCGCGCTGCGCAAGGAGCTCGGCATCGCCCCGCCCAACGCGATGACCCGGGTCGACGAGGCCGCCGCCGTGGTGTGCTCCTCCATCGCCGAGCTGGACTACCCCTTCGACGTCCCCGCCAAGGTGCGCCTGGTCGGGGCCGTGCTGCCGCCGCTGCCCGAGGCGCCGGACGACCACGAGGTGGCCCGGTGGCTCGACGAGCAGTCCTCGGTGATCTACATGGGCTTCGGCACCATCACCCGCCTGACCCGCGAGGAGGTGGCGGCGCTGGTGGAGGTGGCGCGGCGGATGTCGGATACGCACCAGTTCCTGTGGAAGCTGCCCGAGGAGCAGCAGCACCTGCTGCCGCCCGCCGCGTCGCTGCCGCCCAACCTGCGGGTGGAGAACTGGGTGCCCTCCCAGCTGGACGTGCTCGCCCACCCCAAGGTGTCGGCGTTCTTCTCGCACGGCGGCGGCAACGCCTACCACGAGGGCGTCTACTTCGGGAAGCCGCAGGTGGTACGGCCCCTGTGGGTGGACTGCTTCGACCAGGCGGTGCGCGGGCGTGACTTCGGTATCAGTCTGACCCTGGACAGGCCGCACACCGTCGACCCCGACGACGTGGTGGACAAGCTGACCCGCGTCACCGCCGAGCCGTCCTTCCGCGAGCGGGCCGAGCACCTGGGCGAGCTCCAGCGGGCGGCGGGCGGCCGCACCGCCGCCGCCGACACCGTGCTCGGCCTGCTGCCGTCGGCATGAGCCGCCCGCCGCACCGGCCGCACCCCATCGAGCCACAGCCCAGCGACAGCAGCGAGGACCCCATGGCCTTCACCCACCCCGTCTCCCGGCCCTTCCTTGAGGGCCGGGAACTGGAGTACGTCACCGACGCCGTGTCCGGCGGCTGGATCTCCTCCCAGGGACCCTACGTAGGACGCTTCGAGGAGGCCTTCGCCCAGTGGAACGGCGTGGCGCACGGCGTCGCCTGCTCCTCGGGCACCGCCGCCCTCACCCTGGCGCTGCGGGCGCTGGGCATCGGGCCGGGCGACGAGGTGATCGTCCCGGAGTTCACCATGATCGCCTCGGCGTGGGCCGTCACCTACACCGGCGCCACCCCCGTCTTCGTCGACTGCGCCGACGATCTGAACATCGACGTCACCCGCATCGAGGAGAAGATCACCCCGCGCACCAGGGCGATCATGCCGGTGCACGTCTACGGGCGCCGCTGCGACATGGACACGGTCATGGACATCGCCCACCAGTACAACCTGCGGGTGGTGGAGGACTCCGCCGAGGCGCACGGCGTGCGTCCGGTGGGGGACATCGCCTGCTTCTCCCTGTTCGCCAACAAGATCATCACAGCCGGTGAGGGCGGCATCTGCCTCACCGACGACCCCCGGCTCGCCCAGCAGCTCGCCCACCTGCGGGCGATGGCCTTCACCCGCGACCACAGCTTCCTGCACAAGAAGCTGGCCTACAACCACCGCATGACCGCCATGCAGGGCGCCGTGGCGCTGGCCCAGGTCGAGCGCCTGGACGCCATCCTCGCCACCCGCCGGGAGATCGAGGCCCGCTACGACGCCGCCCTCAAGGACATCCCCGGCATCACTCTGATGCCCGCGCGCGATGTGCTGTGGATGTACGACCTGCGCGCCGAGCGCCGCGAGGAGCTCCGCGCCCACCTGGACGCGCGCGGCGTGGAGACCCGGCTGTTCTTCAAGCCCATGAGCCGCCAGCCCGGCTACCTCGACCCGGTGTGGCCCACCCTGAACGCCCACCGCTTCAGCGAGGACGGCCTGTACCTGCCCACCCACACCGGGCTCACCGCCGCCGACCAGGAGTACATCACCGGCGCCGTCCGGGAGTTCTACACCGCCCGCTGAGGCGGCACCGCGACCGCACGACCAAGAGAACGAGGAGCGGACATGACGACCAGCACCGGCCCCACGGTGGTCGACTTCCCCCTGCGCACACCCGAGGAGCCGCTGCCGCTGTCCCAGTACGCCGGCCACCGCCGGCACGACGGCCTGGTGCAGTCCCATCTGCCCAACGGCGTCCCCATCTGGCTGGTCACCCGGCACGAGGACGTGCGCGCGGTGCTCACCCACCCCAAGATCAGCGCCAACCCCGACAACGAGGGCTTCCCCAACGTCGGCGAGACGATGGGGGTGCCCAAGCAGGACCAGATCCCCGGCTGGTTCGTGGGCCTGGACTCCCCCGAGCACGACCGCTTCCGCAAGGTCCTCATCCCCGAGTTCACGGTGCGCCGGGTACGCGAACTGCGCCCCGCCGTCGAACGGATCGTCGACGAGCGCATCGACGCGATGCTGGCCGGGGGCAACACCGCCGACCTGGTCAACGACTTCGCGCTGCCGGTGCCCTCCCTGGTGATCTCCTCCCTCCTCGGGGTGCCCCCGGCCGACCGGGACTTCTTCGAATCCCGCACCCGCACCCTGGTCGCCATCCGCACCTCCACCGACGAGCAGCGCGCCACCGCCACCCGGCAGCTGCTGCGCTACATCAACCGGCTGATCGCCATCAAGGACAAGTGGCGCGGCGACGACCTGATCAGCAGGCTCCTCTCCACGGGGCAGCTCAGCCACGAGGAACTCTCCGGCGTCCTGCTGCTCCTGCTGATCGCCGGGCACGAGACCACCGCCAACAACATCGGCCTCGGCGTGGTCACCCTGCTCACCAACCCGCAGTGGACCGGCGACGAGCGGGTGGTGGAGGAACTGCTGCGGCTGCACTCGGTCGCCGACATGGTGGCGCTGCGCGTCGCCGTGGACGACGTGGAGATCGCGGGCCAGCTCATCCGCAAGGGCGAGGGCATCGTCCCGCTGCTGGCCGCCGCCAACCACGACACCGAGGTCTTCGGCTGCCCGCACGCCTTCGACCCCGCGCGCTCCGAGCGGCGCCACGTCGCCTTCGGCTACGGCGTGCACCAGTGCCTGGGCCAGAACCTGGTCCGCATCGAGATGGACATCGCCTACCGCAAGCTCTTCGAGCGCATCCCCAGCCTGGAGCTGGCCGTCCCGCTGGAGGAACTGGCCTTCAAGTACGACGGCATCCTGTTCGGCCTGCACGAGCTGCCGGTGCGCTGGTAGCCGCCCGCACCGGCCCTGACGGCCGCCCTTTCCCCCCTTCCCACCGAGGAGCCAACGATCATGCGTGTCACCGTCGACAGCGAGCGGTGCATCGGCGCCGGCCAGTGCGTCCTGAACGCCCCCGTCGTCTTCGACCAGGACGACGACGGCGTCGTGGTCCTGCTGGCCGAGGAGCCCGGAGCCCAGGAGCTGGACGCGGTCCACGCCGCGGGCGACCTGTGCCCGTCGGGCTCGATCACCGTCGACGAGTCCTGAGACCGACGCAGCCGGATACGGCCGGATATCGCCGAGGCCCGAGCCTGAGATCGACGCGGCCCGCGGGCCGCGTCGGAACCACCGAACCAGAACCACCGAAGGGACACACACCGTGACCACCGCTGAGGACACCGGGGCCCTGTGGCTGCGGCGCTACCACCCGGCCGACACCGACGCCGTCCGGCTGGTCTGCTTCCCCCACGCCGGCGGCTCCGCCAGCTTCTACCACCCGCTCTCGGCCCGCTTCACCCCCCGCGCCGAAGTCATCTCCTTGCAGTACCCCGGCCGCCAGGACCGGCGCAAGGAGCCCTGCGTGACGGACCTGGGCACCCTGGCCGACCTGATCACCGAGCAGCTCCTCGCCCTGGACGAGCGGCCGACGGTGTTCTTCGGGCACAGCATGGGCGCCGCCCTCGCCTTCGAGACGGCCTGGCGCCTGGAGCAGAAGGACGCGGGCCGGGACGACCCGCTGACCACCGTCGAGGAGGCCGAGCGCTGGCAGGAGCACACCACGGGGGCCCACCGCCTGCGGGTCTTCGACGGCGGCCACTTCTTCCTCACCCAGCACCTCGCGGCGCTCCAGGCCGAGATCGGGCGCGCCCTGGAC
>NZ_JASKYR010000535.1:0-6668 GCF_041028215.1 Streptomyces flavofungini | reverse complement strand
CGTGAGGGCCCGCGCGGAACTCCGCCGCGAATGGCGCCTGCGGGGCGCCGAGGGCCGGGCGGCCCTTCAGATCAAGCGGGGGCGCTTGTAGCGGGGGCGCTTCCAGCGGTCCGGGGCGCGGGGCCCCCCCCCCCCCCCCCCCCCCCCCCCCCCCCCCCCCCCCCCCCCCCCCCCCCCCCCCCCCCCCCCCCCCCCCCCCCCCCCCCCCCCTTCGGGTGAGCCCGGAGCCCCGCGCACCCCGCGCTCCGCTGCCGGGCGACGACATCGGCACCCGGCTCTCACTCCACCTCGATGCCGAAGTCCCGCACCAGTTCCTCCAGACCGCCCAGGTAGCCCTTGCCGCCCAGGACGAAGTCCCAGTCGCCGTTCGGCCTGCGGCGGAAGGAGCCGAGCACCAGGGCGGTTTCGCGCGGCCGCCCCTCCGAGACGTCGAGCTCCCCCAGCTCGGTCAGGCCCGGGTCGAGCAGGCGGATACGGGCGTCCGTGAAACCGGAGAGATCCGCGTCCGGATTGGCCTCCGGATCGACCGCGGCCACGAGGACGAACCGGTCGGCCTCGGCAGGCAGCCCGTCGAAGGAGACACAGATCGCGGCCCTGTCGGGCGCGACGGCGGGAAGAGCACGCACCGAGCCGTCCGGCGTCCGGGGATTGTTGAAGAAGACGAAGTGATCGTCGCTGAGTACGCGGTTGCCACGGCAGACGAGCGCACACACGTCCAGGGCGACGTCGCCGCCCCAGGACATGCCCAGGACGTTGTAGTCCTCCGGCAGTTGAGCGGCTGGAGCCGAGGCGGTCGGCCGGGCCGGAGCGCCGCCCTCATCCAGCCGTCCGCGCAGCCCATGGCGATGGAGCAGGTCGACGAGTTCAGGGCCGGATATCAGTTCCAGCGGCTTGCCGTTGGCGAACGTGTGGGAGCCGGGGCCGAAGCCCGACGTCGTCACGAGAACACCCTTGTTGGCGCCGGTGTCCTGAACCGTTCCGTACAGGTCCCGCACCGCGGTGGGCGGCACCGTGTTGCGGTAGCGCTTCACCTGCACGACGATCTTTCCGCCGCGGATCGGAGTCGGATCCAGCGCGTCGACGTCCACACCCCCGTCGTTGGACCGCTGGGTGGTCACCGCCTGCATGCCCATGGCCCGGAAGAGGTCGGCGACGAGTTCCTCGAAGGCTATCGGGTCCATGCTGAACAGGCCCGGCTCCTCGACGTCGCCGTGAGCGATCACGCGGTTCCCGACGTCCTGCGGCCGCCTGCTCGGCCGCACGGGCGTGAGCTGGTCGGGTCGGTTCGAGAGCTGCCCGCGCAACGCGTCGGCGAGACAACTGACCGCGTCCACCTGCGCGAGGTGCAGATCACGGAACGAGGCGCGCGGTGCCATGACGGTCGCGAGGAAGATGTGGCCCGGTCGGCCCGTCGTGGGGTCGTGCCCATCGACGAACCCGTTCAGGGCCACCGACTCAAGCGCACCGTGCTCGTCCGCGGCGTACAGCTCGTGCAGCACGAGGAGCATGCACTGAGCGAGCGCCTCCTTGTACAGAGCCCGGCGCTGGGTGACCGGCCGGGGAGTCTCCTTGTCCTGATCGGCCCCGGACAGGTACCGAACGGCCTTGATCTCCGGCGCGATGCTGTAGGCGGGCAGCTCCCAGTCAAGGACCAACTGGCGGGCCGCCGGATCGTAGGCCGCCACGACCTGGCGGGGGAACGCCTCCGGCCACGCCGTGGAGGCGTAGAGGGCGGCGGAGAGGTACTCGACCACCGCGTCGGGATCGCGGCGTCTCACCCCCTCGGTCAGCGCGACGATGCCCGCGTTGTGCCGCCGTACGTCGGCCAGCTGCGCGTCGGCCCACTGCTGATACTCCCGCTGGTAGGACGCGAGCTGTCGCAGCCGGTGAGCCTCCGCGGCCTGAGCCGCGTGCCAGTCCCGCTCGAAGCGTGCTCTCGCCTCGGCCTGGGCCTGGGCCCTGCGATGCGCCGTCCAGCCGCCCTGGGCCTGATAGCTGTTGAGATCCGGCATGAGGACCGGCTGCGCCAGCGGGCCCGGGGCGAACGGCTGCACTTCCTCGGCTCGCATCAGGGAACTGGCTCTGAAGGCCGGTGCCCGGCAGCCCGAGGCCAGCAGGCCCTGTAAGGACGCGACCTTCGCGTCCAGCTCTTCCGTGCGGCGCAGGGCCTCCGCCTGCCGGTACTCGCGATGGCTCTGGGCAGCTCGCCGCTGATAGGCACGAGCCTCCTGCTCCCGCTGCCTCCGTTGCCTTGCCTCAGCCGCCAGCTGGCGCTGCTGTTGCCGTTGCATTTCGGCCCAGACGCCGACGGAACCAGTAGAGCGACGACTCATGTGCTGCGGGCCCTCCCCGAGACGTTGGCAGCCAAAAGACACCTCGGCCGCCCCCACGACCAGGTACAAGGTGATTTTATCCAGCGAACGCCGTCCCGCATATGCGTGCGTCAAGGGTGACTCCTCGGCCGGGGAGAGCCGTCGCGAGCGGCGTCACCGGCCCGGAGCGTGCTGTCCGAATCCCGCCAGTCGCGCGGCCCTCCCGGCCGCACAATGGAGGGCGTGATCGATGAAGAGACCAGGTACGAAGCCGTGCGGAGCCGGGACGCGCGGTTTGACGGGGCGTTCTTCTTCGCCGTCGAGACCACCGGGATCTACTGCCGGCCCAGCTGTCCCGCCGTCACCCCCAAGCGGCAGAACGTGCGGTTCTACCGGACCGCCGCCGCGGCCCAGACCTCCGGGTTCCGGGCCTGCCGGCGGTGTCGGCCCGATGCCGTGCCCGGGTCCGCCGAGTGGGACGTGCGGGCCGATGTCGTCGGGCGGGCCATGCGCATGATCGGGGACGGGGTCGTGGACCGGGAGGGCGTCCCGGGGCTCGCCGTGCGGCTCGGGTACAGCGCGCGGCAGGTGCAGCGGCAGCTCACCGCCGAGCTGGGCGCCGGGCCCGTCGCGCTCGCGCGGGCGCAGCGGGCCCACACCGCCCGCGTCCTGCTCCAGACCACCGACCTGCCCGTCACCGAGATCGCCTTCGCCGCCGGATTCGCCAGCGTCCGGCAGTTCAACGACACCATCCGCGCCGTGTACGCCCTCACCCCGACCGGGCTCCGCGCCGCCGCTCCCCGCAAGGGGGCCGCGCGCGCCACCCCGTCCGCCGGTGTTCCGCTCCGGCTCGCCCACCGGGGGCCCTACCAGGCCGCCGCTGTCTTCGACCTGCTCGCGGACGAGGCCGTGGGCGGGGTGGAGGAGGTCACGGGGGAGCGTGGCGGCCGTACGTACCGGCGTACGCTGCGGCTGCCCCACGGGACCGGCATCGTGGCCGTGCACGAGGCGTACTCCGCCGCCGCCGTCCACCGCGGCGGCTGGCTCGACGCCCGGCTGCACCTCTTCGACCTGCGGGATCTCACCACCGCCGTGCAGCGCCTGCGCCGCCTGTTCGACCTGGACGCCGACCCGTACGCCGTGGACGAGCGGCTCGGCGCCGACCCCCGGCTCGCCCCGCTCGTCGCCGCCCGTCCTGGGCTGCGCTCGCCGGGCGCCGCCGACCCGGAGGAGTTCGCCGTGCGCGCCCTCGTCGGGCGGGCGGGCGCCGAACGGCTCGTCGAGCGGTACGGGCAAGCCCTCGACGCCCCGTGCGGGGGGCTGAGTCATGTTTTCCCGGGGCACGAAGCGCTGGTCGCCGAGGGGGGAGCCGTCGGAGCGCTCGCCGCCGCGCTCGGTGACGGCAGCCTCCGCCTCGACGCCGGGGCCGACCGCGGCCGGGCCGGGGCCGCCCTCGCCGCACTGCCCGGCATGGACCCCCGTACGGCCGCGTTCATCCGCATGCGGGCGCTCGGCGACCCCGACGTCGCCCCGCCCGGCGAACCCGAACCCGTCCGCGACGCCTGGCGCCCCTGGCGCTCCTACGCCCTGCGCCACCTCCGGGCGGAGGCCCAGGAGACCAGGGGCAGGGGGGCCATGGAAGTCCCCTGACCGGCCGTCGGCGCTACCTCTCCTCAAGGCCCCAGCTGTGGATGCGCCTCGGGTGGATGCGGATCAGCTCCTCGCTGAAGTGCGGGCCCAAGTCGTGCGGGCCCGTCAGGAGTTCCGCGTCGCCCCGGATGTCGATGCCCCGCACCCGCCACGGCTTCAGGCTCACGATGTCGTCGACGACCAGCGACACCTTCGGATTCGCCCGGAGGTTGCGCCACTTCTTGGTGATGCCCAGGGCGTGGCCGCCGACCAGGATCGTGCCGTCGTCCTGCGGGAAGAAGCCGACGGGGTTCGCCTGCGGCTGGCCCTTCGGGTCGACCGTCGCCATGCGCCCCAGGCGCTGGGACTTGAGGTACGCGCGCTCGGCTTCGCTGAATTCGGTCATGCGGGGAGCCTCGCACGACTGGCGGGGCCCGGGGGTCCAACCCCCGAACACGCCCGGCCGCCCCCACGAACACCGCCGCCGCTCACGCCCGTGCTCAGCCCCAGAACACCGCCCCCAGCCACGCCCCCAAAATCAGCAGGCACGCGAACAGCTCGGTCAGCACGCTCGTACCGCCGTTGCGCATGGCCGTGCGCGTGGCCGTCACCGCCTCGCCGTGGCCGCCGAGCCGCAGGCGCTCCCCGGCGTAGATCCCGCCGACGAAGCCGGGCAGCGCGCCGAGGACCGGGATCACAAGGAAGCCGAGCAGCGCCCCGGCCCCCGCGAAGAAGGCCATGCGGCGGGTCGCACCGCTCGCCCGCAGCCGCCGCGGGGGCAGTTGCCAGCGCACCGCCTGCGCCGCGAGCAGCACCACGGACGCGCCGACGAGGACCGCCCAGGCGAGGGCGTTCGGGTCCTGAAGGGCCCACCACAGGACGGCGGCCCACACCAGCCACGGCCCCGGCACCCCGGGCACCAGCACTCCGCACAGGCCGAGCAGCATCACCACCGCGACCAGCAGGAGCTCCCAGACTCCCATCACACCAGGGTGCAGGAGATCCGGGGAAAGCGCAGGTCAGATTAGTCCCGGCGCGGGTGGGGCCCCAGACGGCGGCCGGTCGTCGGCCGGGTGGGCCCGGCGTGCCACCCAGTCACGTTCGTACGCGTGCCAGCCCAGTTGCAGCCGCGTCGTCACGCCCGTCAGCTCCATCAGCCGCTTCACCCGGCGCTGGACCGTACGCAGCCCCAGATCGAGCTGCTTGGCGACGCTCGCGTCGGTCAGGCCCGCGAGGAGCAGGGAGAGGATCTGCAGGTCGGTACCGTCGGGGGCGTCGGGGCCCTGCTCGGCGAGCGTACGGCCGTCCTCCCCGATGCGCAGCGGCAGCGCGTCCCGCCAGACCGCCTCGAACAGGCCCGAGAGGGATTCGAGGAGGCCGCTCGCGTGCACCACGAGCGCGGCGGGCTCGACGGTGCGCGAGGTCAGCGGGACCATCGCCAGGGTGCCGTCGGAGATGACCAGCTTGGTGGGGACGCGGTCCACCACCCGCACCTGCTCGGCACGGCCGATCGCCGCCGCGAGCTCGGTGAGGCCGGTGGGAAGGTGCAGGACCGAGCGCTCCACCACCACGCGGTAGCGCACACCGCGGTCGGCGGCCTGCTCCTCGGCGCTGTTCTCCGTGCCGGAGACCACGATCGGCCTGCCGGTCACCAGCGCGCACACCTCGTGGCCCGCCGCGAGCTGGAGCTGGAGGAAGCGCTGCGCGACGGCCGCCGCCCCCGTCACCACCTCGACGAGGTCGTGGACGGCCGGCTCGGCGGCCTGCGCGCGGTACTCCTCGGCGAGCAGCGTCGCCGCCAGCTCCGCCTTCTCCAGTTCGTGCCGCCGCTGGGTGAGGAGCGCGCCGAGCGCCACACCGGGCGGTGCCGCCACCCAGCGGCCCGCACGGCCCGAGGCCTGGGCGGCCAGTCCGTGCCGCTCCAGACGGCGCAGCGCCCGCTCGGTCTCCGGCTCGGCGAGGGCGAGCCTGCGCGCCAGGTCCGGCACGTCGGCGGCGCCCACCGCCACCAGGGCCCGGTACGCCGACTCGTGCGTCTCGTCCAGACCTATCGCTGCCAGCATCCGGCGACGTCCCTCCCCAGGCTCCGGTCCGGCGGTCCCATGGCGGGAAACAGCCACGGCGCAAACCCGCCCCGGTCCATCATGGCCTGCGGTTCCGCATGCCCGTCCACCCCTGGGAGGATCGATGCGCCCGCGAAGGCCGGTACGCGGATTGAGCCCGCCGCGACAGGGCACCCGGGGTGGGCGACTCCGGCACACAGACCGTGGCCCGCGCCTACGCCGTGCGGTGGCCACACCGGCACCGCCGGGCGGGCTCCCCGTGGGGGGTGGGTCCGTCCGGCGGGTTCCGGCGTCCGCGACGCGGCCCCTGTCGTGCCCGGAGACGCGGCCCCTGTCGTGCCCAGAAGGGTCGGAATTTCCGGAAGAACCGTTTTCGTGCGGCCTGCGCGGTGGAAAATTAGGGACATGAGCCAGCAGGGGGAGAGGCACACCGGCCGCGACGACGACTGGTGGGGGCAGCTTTACGACGACGCCGAGCAGGACACGGGTCCGACACCGGCGCCGGACACCCTGGACGACCGGTTCGCCTCGGCGGCGGACGCGGTGCAGCCGGAGTCGGCGCAGTCGGACGCCGTGCAGGAGGAACTGCCCGCCCAGCGCTCCGGTCCCGGTGATCTGCCGGGCGACGGCGACGGCGACGGCTCCGGGACTGAGGGGCCCGCGC
>NZ_JASKYR010000534.1:0-5677 GCF_041028215.1 Streptomyces flavofungini | reverse complement strand
GGCACGTACCGCATGGTCAGGAAGAGCGCGGCGAGGCCCACCGGAAGGTTGATCCAGAAGATCGAGCGCCAGCCGACGGAGTCCACGAGCAGGCCGCCGACCAGGGGACCCGCGGCCATGGAGATGCCGACGACCCCGCCCCAGACGCCGATGGCCCTGGCCCGCTCGCGCGGCTCGGTGAAGGTGTTGGTCCGACATCGCCACGGGGTTCAGCATCGAGCCGCCCACCGCCTGGACCATGCGGAACGCCACGAGGGAGGGCAGATTCGGGGCGAGCGAGCAGAGCACCGAGCCGATGGTGAAGATCACCAGGCCCGCCTGGAAGATCTTGCGGCGCCCTATGCGGTCGGCGGTGGAGCCCGCGAGCATGAGCAGCGAGGCCAAGACGAGCGTGTACGCGTCAATGGTCCACTGCATGCCCGAGACGCTGGCATCGAACTCTCGCCGCATCGTCGGCAGGGCGACGTTCAGGACGGTGTTGTCGAGGCTGACGATCAGCAGGCTCATGCAGCAGATCGCGAGGACGAGCATGCGTCCGCGGTGGGTGAGTTCATCGGGCATGTATCCGACGGTAGCCCGCCGGGGCGCGCGGGGCCCGCCCGGTCCTGCCCGGGGAGCGGCCCGGTCCTGCCCGGGGACCGGTCTCCGGAGTGCGGCCGGGTGAGGGACAATGAAGGGTCCCGTCAGCCGTCCCGGAGAGCTTCCATGCCGTCCAAGCCCCTGTCGATCGGCCCGCACACCGTCCAGCCGCCGGTCGTGCTCGCCCCCATGGCGGGCATCACGAACGCGCCGTTCCGGACGCTGTGCCGGGAGTTCTCCGGCGGCAAGGGCCTCTTCGTCAGCGAGATGATCACGACGCGCGCCCTGGTCGAGCGCAACGAGAAGACGATGCAGCTCGTCCACTTCGACGCGACGGAGAAGCCGCGCTCCATCCAGCTCTACGGAGTGGACCCGGCGACCGTCGGCAAGGCCGTCCGCATGATCGCCGAAGAGGACCTCGCCGACCACATCGACCTGAACTTCGGCTGCCCCGTCCCCAAGGTGACCCGCAAGGGCGGCGGCTCCGCGCTGCCGTACAAGCGCCCGCTGCTCCGGGCGATCCTCCGCGAGGCCGTCAGCGGCGCCGGGGACCTCCCCGTCACCATGAAGATGCGCAAGGGCATCAACGACGACCACATCACCTTCCTCGACGCGGGCCGCATCGCCGTCGAGGAGGGCGTCACGGCGATCGCCCTGCACGGCCGCACGGCGGCCCAGCACTACGGCGGCACGGCCGACTGGGACGCCATCGCGCGCCTCAAGGAGCACGTGCCGGAGATCCCGGTGCTCGGCAACGGCGACATCTGGTCGGCGGCGGACGCGGTCCGCATGATGGCCGAGACGGGCTGCGACGGCGTCGTCGTGGGCCGGGGCTGCCTCGGCCGCCCCTGGCTCTTCGGCGACCTGGTGGCGGCCTTCGAGGGCACGGGCGCGCCGAAGGCGCCGTCCCTGCGCGAGGTCTCCGCCGTGATGCTGCGGCACGCCACCCTCCTCGGCGAGTGGATCGGCGACGAGGCGCGCGGAGTGATCGACTTCCGCAAGCACGTGGCGTGGTACCTCAAGGGCTTCGCGGTCGGTTCGGAGATGCGCAAGCGCCTCGCGGTCACGTCGTCGCTGGCCGAGCTTGAGGACGGCCTCGGCGAGCTGGACCTCGACCAGCCGTGGCCGGTGGGCGCGGACGGCCCCCGGGGCCGCACCTCGGGCAACAACCGGGTCGTCCTGCCGGACGGCTGGCTGAAGGACCCCTACGACTGCGCGGGCGTCGGCGAAGAGGCCGAGCTGGACACCTCGGGCGGCTGATCGGCTCAGCGCGGGGTGACCGTCACCGGCAGTTCCTTGATCCCGTTCACGAAGTTGGACCGCACCCGCCGGACCTCGCCGTTCAGGCGGATGTCGGCGACCCGGGGCAGCAGCTCCTCGAACATCACCCGCATCTCCAGGCGGGCCAGCGAGTTCCCCAGGCAGAAGTGGGGGCTCCCCTTGCCGAAGGTGACGTGGTCGATCTCCGGGCGGGTGACGTCGAAGCGGTAGGGGTCGGGGAAGACGGCCTCGTCCCGGTTGCCCGAGGCGAACCAGAGCACGACCTTGTCGCCCTTCCTGATGAGCTTGCCGCCGAGTTCCACGTCCCGCGTGGCCGTGCGGCGGAAGTGGTAGACCGGCGAGGCCCACCGCAGGCACTCCTCGACGGCACCCGGGATCAGCGAGGGGTCGGCGACGAGCTTGGCGCGCTCCTCGGGGTGCTCGATCAGCGCGAGCGTGGAGTGCGAGATGGCGTGCCGGGTGGTCTCGTTGCCCGCGACGACGAGCAGCAGGAAGTAGTTGTCGAAGTCGGTCGCGGAGAGCGGGACGCCGTCCTTGGGAGAGCTGTTGACCAGGGTGCTGACCAGGTCGTCGCCGCTGCCGCCCCGGCGCCGTGCGGCGAGTTCCCTGCCGTAGGCGAAGACTTCGAGCGCGGCGGGGGAGCGGAAGGGCAGATTGCGGTACTGCTCGCTCTCGGTGCTCTCCAGGAGGACGTCGGCGTAGTCGGGGTCGGTGTTGCCGATGATCCGGTTGCCCCAGTCGATGAGCTGCTGGGTGTCCTCCTGCGGCACGTCGAGCATCCGCGCGAGGACGTTGATCGGGAAGTCGGCGGAGACCTCCCTGACGAAGTCGAAGCTGCCCTTGGGCAGCGCGGCGTCCAGGGTGCGCCCGGTCAGACCGCGCAGGAACGTCTCGTACGTCGCGACGGCACGCGGCGTGAACCGCTTCTGGAGGATCAGCCGCATCGCGCGGTGCCGCAGTCCGTCGGTCTCCAGCATGGAGCGGCGCAGCGCGATGTAGTCCTCGTCGACCTCTTCGAGGTTGACGAACCGCTCCGAGGTGAACGTCTCGGGGTCGCGGTCGACGCGCACGATGTCCTCGTGCCGGGTGATGGCCCAGAAGCCGGAGTTGGGGGCGGGTTCGGGCTGCCAGTGGACGGGGTCCTCGCGGCGCAGCACGTCGAACATCCGCCAGGGGAGCGCGGCGTCGGTGAAGCGGTCGTTGTCGGCGAGGTCGACGTCGTCGAGGGTGAGGGGCGCGGGCCCCGGGGCCGTACGCATGGACGTACTCCTTCGCGGGCTCTTGCGGGAACGCGGGTGCGGTCGGATGCCGGTCAGATCAGGAAGGCGTACTCCGTGAACTCCCAGTCGGTGACGGCCTTCTGGAAGCGTTCGAGTTCGTCGCGCTTGTACGTGAGGAAGGCCCCGGTGAAGCCCGCCCCGAGCAGCCCGGTGAGCGCCTCGTCGGCCTCCAGGGCGTCCAGGGCCGTGCTGAGGGTGCCGGGCAGCTTGGGGGCGGTGGTCTCGTCGTATCCGTAGCCCTGGAGCGGGGCGGGCGGGTCGAGCTTGTCGCGGAGGCCGAGCAGGAGCGCGGCCMGGGCTCCGGCGACCGCGAGGTAGGGGTTGGCGGACGCGTCGCCGAGCCTGAGTTCGATGCGGGTGCCCTCGCCGCGCTCGGGCGGGACGCGGACCATCGCGCTGCGGTTGTCCGGGCCCCAGTCGGTCAGCCAGGGGGCCAGGGTGTCGGGGCCGAAGCGCTTGTAGGAGTTGACGGTGGGGTTGAGCAGGGCGGTCAGCGCGGGGGCGTGCGCGAGGACACCGGCGATGGCCTGCCGCGCGGTGACCGAGAGGCCAAGGGGGCCCGCCGGGTCGTCGAAGACGTTGCGCCCGGCGGCGTCGGTGAGCGAGATGTGCAGATGGAAGCCGGAGCCGCCGCCGCCGTTGAACGGCTTGGCCATGAAGGTCGCGAGGCGGCCCTCGCGGCGGGCCGTCTCCTTGACGGCCGCCTTGAGGCGGAAGGCGCGGTCGGCGGCGTCCATGGCCTCGGAGTGGTCGAGGTTGATCTCGAACTGCCCGCCGTCGAACTCGTGGTTCCCCGCGATCGCGCCGATCCCGAGGGCGTCCAGGTGCCGCAGGGTGCGCAGCAGGTGCCCGTCGGGGTCGCCGCGCCTGCCCGCGCTGTAGACGTTGCCGGTGGCGCCGCCGTACGGGACCCAGCCGGAGGCGGCGCCGGGGTCCGCCTCGCAGAGGAAGTACTCCAGTTCGGGCCCGACGACCGCCGTGAGGCCCGCGACCCCGGCGCACTCCGAGGCGGCGTCGAGCACCCGGCGCAGCAGGGCGCGCGGCGACTCGGGGGCCGCCTCGCCGGTGCGCGGGTCCACGGTGTCGCCGAGGCACCAGGCGACGCCGGGCTCCCAGGGCAGCGTCTGGAGGGTGGTGAGGTCGGGGTAGACGCAGACGTCGGGGAGCCCGGCGTCGAGACCGCCCGTGACGGGGACGACGTCTCCGGCGGGGGTGGTGTGGTAGACGGCACGGCAGAAGGTCAGGCCGTGGCCGCAGGCGCTCGGCAGGTGTCCGACCAGGACGTCGCGCCCCCGGTCGGCGCCGATGAGGTCGGGGTAGACGACGCGGACGACATCGGTGCCCTGGGCGCGCAGCGTCTGGACGATCGTTGCGATGTCCCCGTGTGGTGCGCTCGCTTCGCTCACCCGTGTCCCAGCCTTTCTGCGGGATGGATCGGGACGAGGGGGCACCGTGTGCGTGCCGCGGCTTTCGTTTGACTTCAAACGATAAAGAGGCGCACAGGCGCGCGCAAGAGGGTGTGCGGCGGCAGTCCGCGACGGTCCGCGCGGGCAAGTGCGCCCGCGCCGGAGGGGCGTTGTTCCGGACGAAGTCGGGGATGCCCCGTGACAGATCCGGCGTCCGGGCATATCGTACGGGGTCAAACGAGTGCGGAGTCAGGGACAGCGCAGCCGAAGGAGCCCGCGCATGACCGAGGTCCGAGGATTCTTCCCGCCCAGGACGGCGACCGGACGCTCCTCCCTGGTGCCCGCGCCGCCCTGGCACTACTCCGGCGACCTGCTCACCGTCGAGTACCGCACCGACCCCGCCCGCGTGCGCGAACTGCTGCCCGCGCCGCTGGAGCCCGCCGAGAGCGATCCCGGGGCGGTCGCGCTGATCTGGGCCGACTGGCAGTCCTGCGGCGAGAGCCGGGCCGAACTGCTCGACCCGGTAAGAGCCCAGTACAAGGAGTGCTTCGCGGTGGTGCGCTGCGGCTACCGGGGGCGGACCTACTCGCGGTGCGTCTACATCTGGGTCGACAAGGACTTCGCCGTCGCCCGGGGCATCCACCAGGGCTACCCGAAGAAGCTCGGCTCGATCCAGCTGACCCGGCCGCACCCCTTCGGTCCGGCGCCGCGCGTCGAGGCGGGCGCGGCCTTCGGCGCCACGCTCGCCGCCGCCGACCGCAGGCTCGCCCAGGCCGTGGTGACCCTGCGCGAGCCGTCGGAGACCAACGGCTTCGTCAACGCCCACCCGATGGCGCACCACCGCCAGCTCCCCGCCGTGGACGGCAAGGGCCTCGCTCTCGACGAGCTGATCGCCTCGGGCGCCGCCGCCTTCGAGGGCGGTCAGGCCTGGTCCGGCGAGGCGGAACTGCACCTTTTCGAAGCGCCCACGGAGGAACTGGCCGACCTCACGGTCGAGGAGCCGATCGGGGCGTACTACCGGCAGGTCGGCGTCGTGTGGAACGGCGGGACGCTGCTGGAGCGGGAGCTCTGAGAGGACCAGCGGGGGCTCTGAGAGGCCTGCGGACCAGCGGGAGCCAGGGGGGAACGGGG
>NZ_JASKYR010000533.1:0-5963 GCF_041028215.1 Streptomyces flavofungini | reverse complement strand
GTCATCGGGGGGCTCCCGGGTGATGGAGGGGCAGGCTCGCGGTGAGGGCGGCGGCGCCGAGCACCGCCGCGTCGTGTCCGAACCGGGGCGGTTCGGGGGTGAGGCCGGTCAGCGGCGGCATCAGTTCGGCGGTGAAGGCGGCGGCCAGGGCGTCCGCGTAGAGCGGGCCGACGCGGGGGACGCCGCCGCCGACGACGACCCGGTCGGGGCCGAGCGCGTTGGCGAGCCCGCCGAGGGCCTGTCCGGCCGCCGCCGCTCCGGTGGTGATGGCGCGGACGGCGTCCGCGTCCCCCTCGGCGGCTCGTGCGGCGACGGTTTCGAGCCGGTCGGCCGTGGTGCCGGAGAGCCGCCGGTAGTGGGCGGTGATCGCGGGCCCGGACGCGATGACCTCCAGATGGCCGGTGGCGCCGCAGGTGCAGGGCAGTCCGGCCGCGTACGGGCTCGGCAGGTGTCCGAGGTGACCCGCGATGCCCGCGGCGCCGTGCAGCATCCGTCCGTCGACGGCGACGGCTCCTCCGACGCCGGTCCCGATCGCGGCGAACAGCAGCGATGCGTGCTCGGCGGCGAGCGCGGCGAGCTCCGGTCCCGCCGTCGCGCGTACGTCGTTGTCGCACGCCACCGGCAGTCCGGTGCGCTCGGCGAGACCGGCGGCCAGGGCGGTGCCCGCCCAGCCCCGGATGGAGTCGGTGGCGCTGGTGACCGTGCCGGTGCGCGGGTCGATGACGCCCGCCGCCGCGACGCCGAGCGCGGTGGCGGCGCGGCCGGGGTCGACCTCCGCGGCGGCCGCCGCCAGTTGGCCGAGGACGGCGTCGGCGCCGTCGCGGGCCGGGGTGGGACGGGTGTGCCGGGCGAGGACGGTGCCGTCAGGACCGACCAGCGCGGCGGCGATCTTCGTACCGCCGAGGTCGAGGCCTATGCGGGCGGTCCCGTCGCGCCGGGGCACGGTGCTCATCGGACCGGCGGCAGACCGGCCGCGCTCAGCCGCTCGGCGACGCCTGCGACGGAGTCGGCGGAGAGCTGGATCTGCGGGAAGGCGGTGTCGCCGCACTCGATGACGCCGAGCAGGCGCAGCGCCGCCTTGAACGAGCCGAGGGCGGAGGAGCTGCGGCCCATGTCGGCCTCCGGACCCACGTCGACCATGGTGAAGAGGCCGACGAGGCGCTCCTGTTCCTTGGCGGCGAGCGTCCAGTCACCGGCGCGCGCGGCCTCGTACAGGCGCACGTACCCGGCCGGGTCGACGTTGCCGATACCGGGGACGACGCCGTCGGCTCCGGCGAGGAGGGCCGCGTCGACGGTGAGTTCGGAGCCGGTGAGCACGCTGAACGCGGGGGCCGGGCCCTGGGTGCGGCCCCCGCGGCCGCCGAGTTCGACGAGGAGGCGGCGCAGACCGCCCTCGTCCCCGCTGCTGTCCTTGAGCCCGGCCAGGGTGCCGTCCTCGGCGAGGGCGCGGACCAGGGCGGGGTCGAGCTTGCTGTGGACGGCGACCGGGATGTCGTAGGCGAACAGCGGCAGGTCGACGCTGGCGCGCAGCCTGCGGAAGTGTCCGGCGATCTCGGCGGGGTGGGTGCGGGTGTAGAAGGGCGCCGTCGCGACGAGGGCGTCCGCGCCCAGGTCAGCGGCGGCCCTGGCGTGCTCGACGACGCGTGCGGTCGTCGTGTCGATCACTCCGGCGAGGACGGGCACCCGGCCCGCGGCGGTGTCGACGACGGTCTTGAGCGCCGTGGCCCGCTGTGCGTCGGTGAGGTAGGCGACCTCGCTGGTGGAGCCGAGGGCGAAGAGCCCGTGCACTCCTCCGGCGATGAGGTGCTCGACGAGCCGGGCGAGGGAGGCGGTGTCGATGTCCCCCCGGTGGTCGAGCGGGGTGCAGACGGGCGGGACGACGCCGCGCAGCGGTGCGGACAGAGACATGGTGAGGATCTCCAGCTCAGGTGGGAACAGCGGTCCGCTCGCTCGGTGCGGCGACACGGACCCGACATGGGACGTAAGATGTCCTACGTCTCGCTCACCATAAACAGATGCTCCTGCCACCGGTCAAGGGGCGACGTGCGGTTCAGGAGGAAGTTGTGACGCGCCCGACCACGGCCCAGGACACCCAGCGCCTGCTCAAGGAGCTGATCCTGGAGCGCAGACTGGCACCGGGCGACCCGCTGCCCACCGAGACCGAGCTGATGGAGCTCTTCGGGGTGGGCCGGGTCTCGGTGCGCGAGGCCCTCAAGGCGCTCCAGGCCGTCAACGTCGTCGAGATCCGCCGGGGCCACGGCACCTTCGTCGGCTCACTGTCGCTCGCCCCCTTCGCCGAGGGCCTGGCCTTCCGCGCCGCCGTCCGGCACGGCCGGGGCGAGCCCGGCCTGCTGGAGCTGATGAAGGTGCGCGAGGCGCTGGAGACCGGTCTCGTCGGGGCGGTCGCCGCCGGGGTCCCCGCCGAGGATCTCGGCGTGCTGCGCGCCCTCGTCACCGAGATGCAGAGCGAGGCGGCCGTCGGGCGCGTGGCCCGCGCCACCGACCGCGCCTTCCACCTCGCGCTCTACGCCGCGCTCGACAGCCACCTGCTCAGCGAGGTTCTCGACGCCTTCTGGGCCGCGATGGACCGGGTGCGCGAGGACCTCGACGACGGCCATCAGGACGCGGAGGTCACCTGCGCGCAGCACCGCGAGATCGTCGACGCGGTCGCCGCCGGGGACGGCGACCGGGCGGTGCGCGCCATGCGGACGCACTTCGACGGCATCCGATCCCGCCTCGAAGCCGGAGTCACGGGGTGACGGCCACCGTCACGCCGCCCCGCTCCCGCGCGCCCCGCGTACGGCGGGTGTCAGTGACTCATCGCCGTGCCGCTGGGCGGAGCCACAGGTCAGCCCCGCTCGGCGTCCCTGGCGCGCGCCTCGGAGATCCGGCGCCGCACCGGAGCGTAGTGCTCGCCGAGCGACTTCATGAAGGCCGCGACGTCACCGGCGCGCGCGGCGTCCACGATGTTCTGGTGGGCGGTGATCGTCTCCGCCTCGTCGGCGTGGGTGAATCCGTCGAGGTGCGGGGCGACGATGGCGTACACGTCCCAGAAGGCCATGGAGAGCTGCTCGATCAGCTCATTGCCGAGCGGTTCCACGAGCAGCGCGTGGAAGGCCCGGTCGGCCTCGACGAAGCCGCCCGCCTCCCCCGCACCCTGGTCGCGCATGTCCGCCACATGGCGTTCCAGCGCGTCGAGCTGGTCGGAGCTGAGCCGTGTGACGATCCGGTCGGCCATGCCGCGCTCGACCAGTTCACGCACGTCCACGAGGTCGGCGAGGACCTGGAAGTCGTCGCCCGGCGAGAGGAGACCCCGGAAGGTCAGGCTCTCCACCAGGGCGGACAGGCTGAGGCGGCCGACATAGGTGCCGTGGCCGTGGCGCACCTCGACGATGTCCAGGGCGTTGAGGATCTTGACGGCCTCGCGAACGCTGGAACGGCTGGCGCCCAGCGCCTCGCACAGGGCCGTCTCGGTGGGCAGCGGGTCCCCCGGGTGCAGGCGCTCCTCAAGGATGTAGCGCTTGATGCCCTCGACGACCTCCTGCCGGAGCAACTGCCGGGCGGGCTTCGCACCGGGCGCACCGGACCTGGCTGAACTCGCCACCTCTTGACCCCTCTCGCTCGTCGGGCTACTTTCGCACGCTATCAATCCATCAGACATCTGACGTCTCATGCTGGAACGGGATGCGCCTCGTGTGCAGCGCGTCCGCGACGTCGGCGAGGTAAGCGGCGAATGAAGGCTCCTGGCCCGGGTCGGGCAGCTCGGCCTCGGCGTAACCGCCGAGTTGGCCGTAGCCCGCTCCGGGAGTGCAGTCGACGAACACTCCGTACAGTCCGTCCGGGTCCGACGCGATGAACGGCAGATAGCGCTGCCCCGGTTCGTCCACGCGCTCGCACCCGGCGGGCCCGTCGGACCAGGTGGCCAGATGCGCCAGCGGCCCGATCCCGCCGTCGGGCAGGAAGTAGCCGCTCGGCTCGCGCTCGGGGTCCCGCTGGTCGGCCGGGATCGGCAGCGGCCCGTCCCAGACAGGCCAGTCGAAGTCGGACGCCGGGCCAGTGCCGTTGTGCAGCGCGTAGAACGCCCTGACGTCGGCGGGGATCAGTAGGTCCAGTTCCTTTTCCACCGCCCGGATCTCCGACTCCGTGGCGGGCGGCGGGAGGCGCCGGTGGCTGCGGGGCACGTGCTCGGCGAGCCACGCCTCGATGCGGCGCCAGGAGCTGAGGGCCTGCTCCACACGTATGTGATCATCCGTCATGGGGCGACCCTAGCGGCCGTGTCGTGCTCCGCACCTGGCGATCACCCGCGCCATGGCCCCATCATCGAAGCGTGCCTTGGAGCAGAGTCAGGCAGGAGCCCGTCGATGCTGCCCGTGCCGTCGACATCGCCGTCAGGGAACTGCTGAGCGCCGCCCGCGAAGCGGCACCCGCACAGGGCTCGGTCGACGACAAGCTGCACACCGCCTACAACAAGCTGGCCCCGCTGGCGGGAAGGGCGCCGCTCACCACGCCGAGAGATCCGACGCACCTGGCCCGCGTGTGCAGGCGACTGGCTTTTCACATCCGGTCGGGCGCCTGGCGGGTCGAGCGGTTTCCCGGGGCCGGGCCGCCGGACGAAGGCGCGGTGGGCGCGCAGCCGCCGGACGGGGACGACCGGCGGCTCGCGCACTTCGAGTTGCGGGCGGTCGGCGTGCCACCGGGCAGTGCCGCCGGTACGCTGCTCGATCTCGTCGTCGACGCGTCCGTGCCCGCCCCGGTGCCCGGTCTGCGCTCCTTCATCGCCGAAGCCGCGGAAGGGATCAGGGCGGGCAGGGAGGTCCGCCTCCGGTCGCTGTGCGAGGAAGCGGAGGGTCTTCCGCCGCCACCCGCGCCGGGTCCGGGGCGGCCGGGCGGGCCCCGGCCGCCCGATATGTTCCGGTAGCCGGGTGCCGGGTGGCCGGGCAGCCGTGGTCGGTCCCGCGACCGGCACGGGTGGGGCGGCGGCTCGCGTGCGGCGTCAGTCGCGGTCCACGTGCTCGCGGAGGACCTTCTTGTCGGTCGCGTCGATGTCGTAGGTCGTCTTGTTCCAGTCGTCGGTCGTCACGACGTCGACGGACCACATCGGCCCGCCCTTGTCGGTGTCGTCGAGTTCGACGGAGCTGACGGTGCCCTTCTTCTTGTCCGTGGCCACCTTCGCGGCCTGCGGCGCGGTCACCGTGGCCTGCTTCAGCCAGTCCGCGAGCTCGCGCTTGTCGTCGGCGTCCTGGTCGTCCTTGGCCCGGTTCTGGCCGGTCTTGCCGGTGACCGCGTCCACCCGGACGGTGTGTTCGGTGCCGTCGTCCGTGGCGACCTCGGCGTGCCACATGGGCATGTCCGGCGGGCCCTTGAGCTCGATCGAGACGGGCTTCGACTTCGGCACGGCGGCCACGGCGGTGCGCAGCGCCTCGTCGTAGCCGACCTTGGCCTTCGGGATCAGGTCCTTGCGCTCGGCCTGGTCATCGGTGAGGTTGCGGTCGCTCGCGGAGACGGAGGCCGAGGGGGTCTCGGCGGCCTCACCGGCGCCGGTGCTCGTGCCGCTGTCCTTGTCGTCGCCGCCGCAGCCGGTGAGCAGGGCGCCCGCCACCGCGACGGCGCACAGCACACCCGCGCCACGCGTGAGGGCCGGGCTCCGGCGCCGCCGTACAGCATTGCTCTGTTTCGTTACCATATGGGCACGTTAAGCGACATGTGGCCCCAGGGCCCGGAACCTCGCCCTTGGCCCGGCGGGGCGGGTCAAGCCGACCGTCGCCGCGTCACCCGCCCCGGTGCACCTGCCGCGCGGCACGCTCGTCCGGAGTCCGGCCTGCGGGAAGGTGACCCCATGTGCCGCCGGATCGTCACCCTCACCCTCATCGCCCTTCTCAGCACCGCCGGGTGCACCAGCGTGACCCCCGAGCGGCCACCGGCAGGCGGGGCCCAGCGTCCGCTCGGGGGTCACGCTGGTGCAC
>NZ_JASKYR010000532.1:0-5451 GCF_041028215.1 Streptomyces flavofungini | reverse complement strand
GTGCGGCGCCGGGCCGGGGCCCCCGGGCGCGGGGGCGGTTATCCTGGAGGCGCAGGGCCGCCCGAGGCGGTGGAACCGGCGGTGCCGGTCCCCAGGCCCGCGTTTTGACCCGTACGGGCCAGCGCGGGTATTCTGCGAGTTCGTTATGTGTATTGGCTTTCTCATTCTCACGTGAGGGGCCCTTACACCGGTCCACCGGGCCGATGACCAGCGGCAGGACTCGGTTGCGTCACCGAGGTCCGCCAGGGCTGTCGTACATCGTCCGTGGTGGCCATGTCAGGACCCCACCTCTGAAGAAGCGAAGGCTACGACACCGTGCGTACGTACAGCCCCAAGCCCGGCGATGTGACCCGCCAGTGGCACGTCATCGACGCCCGGGACATCGTCCTGGGCCGTCTGGCGACCACCGCTGCCACCCTCCTGCGGGGCAAGCACAAGCCGATCTACGCCCCTCACGTTGACACCGGTGACTTCGTCATCATCATCAACGCCGAGAAGGTGCACCTCTCCGGCAACAAGAAGACCCAGAAGATGGCGTACCGCCACTCCGGCTACCCGGGTGGTCTGCGTTCCGTCCGTTACGACGAGCTGCTCGAGAAGAGCCCCGAGAAGGCCATCGAGAAGGCCGTCAAGGGCATGCTCCCCAAGAACACCCTGGGCCGTCAGATGCTCTCGAAGCTGAAGGTCTACGCGGGCGACCAGCACCCGCACGGCGCTCAGCAGCCGGTCCCGTTCGAGATCACCCAGGTCGCGCAGTAGTTCCGGCCACCCCCAAAGACGAAAAGAAATCTGAGGAGAATCGTGGCCGAGACCACCGTTGAGCAGCCGGTCGAAGAGACCGAGATCGCCGACGTCGAGCAGTACACCACCGAGTCCGAGGTGCCCGTCGAGGGCGAGTACACCTCGGAGTCGAACGCCGCGCGCTTCGGCGACCCCCAGCCGGCCGCCGGCCTGGGCCGTCGCAAGAACGCCATCGCCCGCGTCCGGATCGTCCCGGGCACCGGCAAGTGGAAGGTCAACGGGCGTTCGCTCGAGGACTACTTCCCGAACAAGGTCCACCAGCAGGAAGTCAACGAGCCCTTCAAGGTGCTCGAGCTCGACGGCCGCTACGACGTCATCGCCCGCATCGCGGGTGGCGGCGTCTCCGGTCAGGCCGGTGCGCTCCGCCTCGGTGTCGCCCGTGCGCTGAACGAGGCCGACGTCGAGAACAACCGTGGCGCCCTCAAGAAGGCCGGTTACCTCAAGCGTGACGACCGTGCGGTCGAGCGCAAGAAGGCCGGTCTCAAGAAGGCCCGCAAGGCCCCGCAGTACAGCAAGCGCTAATCGCTGCCTGCTTGTACTACTTCGAACGCCCCGGCGGCACGACTGTGCTGCCGGGGCGTTCGTCTATCAGGAACCGCTCGGCCCCTGGCACCCTCTTTGAACAGGAGGGGAACTGGGGGGACAAGTTCGGAGCATTTCCGAAAGCTTTTGGAACGTTCGGAGGACAGCAGTGGGACGACTCTTCGGCACGGACGGCGTGCGTGGTGTCGCCAACGCGGATCTGACGGCCGAGCTCGCGCTCGGACTCTCCGTGGCGGCGGCGCACGTACTGGCCGAGGCGGGCACCTTCGAAGGCCACCGGCCGAAGGCCGTGGTCGGCCGTGACCCGCGCGCGTCCGGGGAGTTCCTGGAGGCCGCGGTGGTCGCGGGCCTCGCGAGCGCGGGCGTGGACGTCCTGCGCGTCGGTGTGCTGCCCACCCCCGCGGTGGCGCATCTCACCGGTGCGCTGGGCGCCGACCTCGGCGTGATGCTCTCCGCCAGCCACAACGCCATGCCGGACAACGGCATCAAGTTCTTCGCGCGCGGCGGCCACAAGCTCGCCGACGACCTGGAGGACCGCATCGAGGCCGTCTACGAGGAGCACCGCACGGGCGCTCCCTGGCAGCGGCCGACCGGCTCCGGCGTCGGCCGGGTCAGCTCCTACGACCAGGGCCTCGACCAGTACATCGCGCACCTGCTCGGGGTCCTGCCCAACCGCCTCGACGGACTGAGGATCGTCCTGGACGAGGCGCACGGCGCCGCCGCCCGGGTCTCGCCCGAGGCGTTCGCGCGTGCCGGTGCCGACGTCATCACGATCGGCGCCCAGCCGGACGGCCTGAACATCAACGACGGCTGTGGCTCGACCCACCTGGACCTGCTCAAGGCCGCCGTCGTCGAGCAGGGCGCCGACTTCGGCATCGCCCACGACGGGGACGCCGACCGCTGCCTCGCCGTGGACGGCTCGGGCGAGGAGGTCGACGGCGACCAGATCCTCGCGGTGCTCGCCCTCGCCATGCGGGAGCACGGCACGCTGCGCAACGACACCGTTGTCGCCACCGTCATGTCGAACCTCGGCTTCAAGCTCGCCATGGAGGCGCACGGCCTCTCCCTCGTGCAGACCGCCGTCGGCGACCGCTATGTCCTCGAAGCGATGAAGGAGCACGGCTTCGCCCTCGGCGGCGAGCAGTCCGGGCACGTCATCGTCCTGGACCACGCGACCACCGGCGACGGCACGCTGACCGGCCTGCTGCTCGCGGCGCGGGTCGCCGAGACGGGGCGTTCGCTCGCGGATCTCGCGGGCGTCATGGAGCGCCTCCCGCAGGTCCTCATCAATGTCCCGGACGTCGACAAGTCCCGGGTCAAGACCTCGGCGGAGCTGTCCGCCGCCGTCACCGAGGCCGAGCGCGAGCTGGGCTCCACCGGCCGGGTGCTGCTGCGTCCCTCGGGGACGGAGCCGCTGGTCCGGGTCATGGTCGAGGCCGCCGACATCGAGCAGGCGCGCTCCGTGGCGGGCCGCCTCGCCGACGTCGTGAAGTCGGCGCTGGGCTAACCCCGCCGCTCCCGCGCGGTACGGCGGCGCTGACCGGCCCAGAGGGCCTTCTGGACGAGCAGCGTCGCCGTACCGGCGAGGACGATGCCGAGCAGGTTGAGCAGGAGCTGTTCCGTCGAGCCCCACGCCTGCTTGTACTCGGAGTAGCTGAAGGCGACCGCGGCGTTGGCCGCCGCGGGGACCGTCGTCACGGAGATCGCCACGCCGACCAGGGCACCGGACTTCGCCGAGGTCAGCGAGAGGGTGCCCGCGACGCCCGCGAGGACCGCCACGACGAAGGAGAACCAGTCGGGGCGGTAGATGAAGTTCGTGTTCGGCCGCTCCGCCTTCAGCGCGTCGCTGCTGAAGAGGTCCACCGCGTCCATGAAGGCGCTGAACGCGGCCGTCACGAGCATCGCCGCCGCGAACCCCACGAGCAGCGCGAGGAGCGCGCGCAGCGCCAGCCGGGGAGCCCGCCGCACCAGCGCCGTGCAGAGGCCGGCGAGCGGGCCGAACTCGGGGCCGACGGCCATCGCGCCCACGATCAGGATCGCGTTGTCGAGGACCACGCCGCAGGCCGCGATCATCGTGGCGAGGGTGATGAACGCGACGTAGGTGGCCGAGAGCGTCGACTCCTCGTGGGTGGCGTCCGCGAGCTGCTCCCACAGGACCGCGTCCGCCGCCTCTCCCGGCGCGTCCTTCTCCGCCTGGTCGGCGCGCTCGGAGAGCGACAGGTCGATGTTCTCGACCGCGATGGAGCCCGAGCTGTCCAGGCCCAGCGCGCGCAGGCCGCCGAGCAGCTCGTCGGCGGCCTCGCGCGCGACGTCGCACAGGACGACGTCGCCCGCCGGGCTGCGGGCCGCGCCGGCGACCACGGCCACGTGGGCGGTGCCCGTCGTCCCCTCGATGAGGCGCACCACCTCGTCGGTGGTGCCGGCGGGAGAGATCAGGCGCAGATGCAGCATGCCCGCAGGGTAGTCGGCGGCGGCGGGCGCCTCAGAGCTTGCGCAGGCTCAGGCGCTGGACCTTGTGGTCGGGGCCCTTGCGGAGCACCAGGGCGGCGCGGCCGCGGGTGGGGGCCACGTTCTCCAGCAGGTTCGGCTTGTTGATGGTGCGCCAGGTGGTGCGCGCGTAGTCGAGGGCCTCCTCCTCCGACACCTGGGTGTACTTGCGGAAGTACGAGGACGGGTTCTGGAAGGCGGTGAGCCGCAGCTTCTTGAACCGGTTCAGGTACCAGCGCTCGATGTCCTCCGTGCGGGCGTCCACGTACACGCTGAAGTCGAAGTAGTCGGCGAGGCCCACCCGGGTGCGGCCGTCGCTGCCGGGGAGCGCGGGCTGGAGGACGTTCAGGCCCTCGACGATCAGGATGTCGGGGCGGCGGACGGTGAGGCGCCGGCCCGGCACGATGTCGTAGATCAGGTGGGAGTAGACGGGCGCCGTCACCTCGTCCTTGCCCGCCTTGATGTCCGCGACGAAACGGGTGAGGGCGCGGCGGTCGTAGGACTCGGGGAAGCCCTTGCGGGACATCAGGCCGCGGGCTTCGAGCTCCTTGGTGGGGAGCAGGAAGCCGTCCGTCGTCACCAGCTCCACCCGGGGGTGTTCCGGCCAGCGGGAGAGCAGGGCCTGGAGGAGGCGGGCGACGGTCGACTTGCCGACCGCGACCGAGCCCGCGACCCCTATGACGAAGGGCGTGCCCGACTGGGAGCCCTTCTCGCCGAGGAAGGTGTTCAGGGCGCCGCGCAGGCCGTCCGTGGCGCCCACGTAGAGGTTGAGGAGGCGGGAGAGCGGGAGGTAGATGTCGCGGACCTCGTCCAGGTCGATGACGTCGCCGAGGCCTCTGAGCTTCTCCACCTCCTCCGCCGTGAGCGGGAGCGGCGTCTTCTCCCGCAGCGCGCTCCACTCGCTGCGGGTGAGGTCGACATAGGGAGTCGCCTCCGGCTTCTGCCGGTGGGCGCTCCGCGGCGCCTTCGCTGGCGCGGAGACCGAAGAGATCACAGTCCATTGTTACGGCTGTTCGACCGGCGGGCGGGGTGGGGTGTGTCACGCTGAGCCGGTGATTATCGGGGTTGGCATCGATGTGGCGGAGATCGAGCGGTTCGGGGCGGCGATGGAGCGGACGCCGGGCATGGCCGAACGCCTCTTCGTCCCGGGTGAGCTGCTGCTGCCGAGCGGGGAGCGGCGGGGCGTCGCCTCGCTCGCGGCCCGCTTCGCGGCGAAGGAGGCGCTGGCCAAGGCGCTGGGAGCCCCCGGCGGCCTGCGCTGGACCGACGCCGAGGTGTACGTGGAGGAGACCGGGCAGCCGCGGCTGCGGGTGAGCGGCACGGTCGCCGCGCGGGCGGCCGACCTCGGCGTCCGCTCCTGGCACGTGTCGCTGAGCCATGACGCGGGGGTGGCCTCGGCGGTGGTGGTGGCGGAGGGCTGACGGGCCCCGGCGCCTTCGCGGGACCGCTCAGTCGCGTACGTCCCGCCAGGCCGCGGGGATGGCTTCGGCGACGTCCTGCGCGGCGACCGGCGCCCCGTCCGAGGCGTGCCGCGCGGCGAGGCCGTGCAGATAGGCGCCGACCGAGCCCGCGTCCCGCGCGTCGAGCCCGGCCGCGAGGAGTGACCCGGCGAGCCCGGAG
>NZ_JASKYR010000531.1:0-6041 GCF_041028215.1 Streptomyces flavofungini | reverse complement strand
CCCCACTTCCGTTCCGGTCTCCGGCTCGAAGCAGGCGATGTCGGTGATGGCCCCCACCCGCTCCTCGGCCCACCGCACGCGCACCCGCATCCCGGTCCGTACGTCCTCGGGCCCCGGCACGTCGAGCGCGTGCAGCAGGGCGGTGTCGGCCCCGTCGAGCCGTACGAGCACCCAGGCGAAGGGCGTCCCGAGCGGCTGCCCCCGCCGGGGCTCGTGGTTCCAGGCCCAGGTGGTGACGGTCCCGGCGGCGCCGACCTCGACGAGGTCACGTATCTCCTCAGCGGTCACGGGGTCGTACTCCACGGGCGGCACGAGCACCCGCCCGTCCCCGCAGGTCACTCCGAGCACGGTGCGCTCCCGCAGCCCACCGAGAAACGCACTCTGCACGGGCCCGAGCGACCGGGTGAAGGGAAACTCAACAACAAGAGGCGCACGAAGCACCTCCGGTGCGGGGACAGTGGACACGGCCGATCTCCCTTTCGATGAGGGCGCCCCGAGGGGCGCGGGGAACTGCGCGACAAGCCACAACAAATCCGCACACGGCAGAGAGACGCCAGGAGGCACCCCCAGGGGCGCGGGGAACGGCGCGACAAGCCCCCACCCACCCGCAGCGGATGAAGCCCGCGCAGCGGACGGGGCCCCGCGCAGCGGAAGGAAGCCCCGCGCAGCGGAAAGAACTCAGGCCCGCCGAAACACCGCCGCACGTTTCTCCGCAAAGGCTCTGGAGCCCTCTTCCGCATCGGAGGTACCAAAGATCGGCCACCCCCGCTTCAGCTCGGCCGCCAGCCCCTCCCCCTCGGAGAGCTCCGCGGCCTCGTACACGGAGGCCTTGACCGCCTCCACGGCCAGCGGCCCGCACCCGTTGATCCGCTCCGCGATGACCAGCGCCTCGTCCAGCGCCGTGCCGTCCGGCACGACATGCCCGACGAGCCCGATGGCCGCGGCCTCGGCGGCCGAGTAGGGGCGCCCGGTCAGCAGCATCTCCAGGGCGTGCGTACGCGGTATCTGCCGGGGCAGCCGCACGGTGGACCCCCCGATGGGGAAGAGCCCCCGCCGCACCTCGAAGAGCCCGAACGTCGCCGACTCCCCCGCGACCCGGATGTCGGTGCCCTGGAGAATCTCCGTACCGCCCGCCACGCAGTACCCCTCGACGGCGGCGATGACGGGCTTACGGGGGCGGTGGTGCCGCAGCATCGCCTTCCAGTGCAGGTCGGGGTCGTCCCGCATCCGGTCCCGGTACTGGTCCCCCGCCATCCCGCCGCCCGCGAGTGCCTTGAGGTCCATGCCCGCGCAGAAGGCGCCGCCCGCCCCGGTGAGCACGATCGAGCGGACCTCGTCGTCCTCGTCGGCCGCGAGCCAGCCGTCGTACAGACCGACGAGCATCGGCAGCGAGAGGGCGTTCTTCGCCTCGGGCCTGTTCAGCGTGAGTATCAGTGTGGCGCCTTCGCGCCGCACGGAGAGATGTTCCGTCCCACCCATGTGCCGAGCTCCCTCCACCGACGGCATCGACGGCCCACCGGGCCTGTCGATTCCGGACCTGGAACAGGTTGCAGTAGGCGGGGAGCCAGTTCAAGAGTTTTCTGACACCCAGTCAGTTTATTCTGCGGCGGCCCTTCCCAGTTACCGGTGCCTCTGCTCTGATGACCGCCAGGCGCGACGACGGGGTGGATGGGACCGGACGACGGAATCAGCGTCGGTGTGGACGCCGGGGTCAGGAGGAGCGTGGTGGAGTACAACCTTGCCGACCTGTTCGAGTCGGTCGTCGACGTGGTCCCCGACCGCGAGGCCATCGTCTACATCGACCATCCCGGCACGGGCGCGGAACGCCGCCTGACCTACGCCGGACTCGACACCGCCGCCAACCGCATCGCGCACCACCTGATCGACAGCGGCCTGCGCCCAGGCGAACACCTGGGCCTGCACCTCTACAACGGCGTCGAGTACCTCCAGACCGTCCTGGCCTGCCTGAAGGCCCGCCTGGTACCGGTGAACGTCAACTACCGCTACGTGGAGGAGGAGCTGGTCTACCTCTACCGCGACGCGGATCTCGCGGCACTCGTCTTCGACGCGGAGTTCACCGGCCGGGTCGCGGCGGCCCTGCCGCGCACGGAGAAGCTGCGGCACCTCATACGGGTGGGCGCGCCGCCCGCCGACGCGCCCGCTCTCGACGCGGTGGCGTTCACGGAGGCGGAGGCGTCGGGGTCACCCGGCCGGGGCTTCGGGCCCCGCTCGCCGGACGACCTCTTCATCATCTACACCGGCGGCACCACCGGCATGCCCAAGGGCGTCATGTGGCGCCAGGAGGACCTCTTCTTCGCCGGGCTCTTCGGCGGCGATCCGGCGGGCGAGCCGGTGAAGCGGCCCGAGGAACTGGCCGAGAACGTCGCGGCGGGCGGCCCCGGCCTCACCTTCTTCCCCACTCCCCCGCTGATGCACGGCACGTCGACGCTGACGTCGTTCATCGCCTTCCACTACGGGCAGCGGGTGGCCCTGCACCGCAAGTACGTGCCCGAGGAGGTGATCCGCACCATCGAGAAGGAGAAGGTCTCCAGTGTGTCGCTGGTGGGCGACGCGATGCTCAGGCCGCTCATCGACGCGCTGCACGGCCCGCTCAAGGGCGCCGACCTCTCCTCGCTGTTCAGCGTCTCCTCCTCCGGGGCGATCATGTCGGAGACGGTGCGCGCCCAGTTCCAGGAGCTGGTGCCGAACGTGCTGCTCCTGAACAACTTCGGCTCCTCCGAGTCGGGCTCCAACGGCAAGGCCACCGACGACTCGGGCCCCGAGAAGGGCTTCCGCCTGGAGGTCAACGACCGTACGCGGGTGGTGGACCCGGCCACGCACGAGCCCGTGCCGGTCGGCGGGACCGGCCGCCTCGCCCAGCGCGGCCATGTGCCGCTCGGCTACTACAACGACCCGGTGAAGAGCGCCGAGGTGTTCTTCCGGAAGGGCGACGAGCGCTGGGTGCTGCTCGGCGACATGGCCACGGTCGGCGACGACGGCATCGTCACCGTCCTCGGCCGGGGCTCGCAGTGCATCAACACCGGCGGCGAGAAGGTCTACCCCGAAGAGGTCGAGCAGGCCCTGAAGTCCCACCCCGACATCTACGACGCCCTGGTCGCGGGGGTCCCCGACGAGCGCTGGGGCAACAGGGTGGCCGCCGTGATCCAGCTCCGCCCCGACGCGGCGGCCCTTGACCTGACGGCCGTACAGAACCATTGCCGCACGCTGCTCGCCGGGTACAAGATCCCGCGCTCGGCGGTCTTCACGGACCACATCCAGCGCTCCCCCAGCGGCAAGGCGGACTACCGCTGGGCGAAGACCGTGGCGGCGAAGGGTTAGCCGCTGGGCCAGGACGGTGACGGCGAAGGGTTAGCCGCGGGCCTCAGGCCACCCACAGCGGCCGCCGCTCCCCCTTGGCCGCAGGAAGGCCCTCGGCCAGCACGGCGGCCATCCTCCGCACGGCCTCGCGCAGGGTGCCGGGGCCGGTGGTGTACGGGATGCGGAGCCGCTGCTCGAAGACGCCCGGGTCGGTGGCGAAGCAGGAGCCGCTCTCGATCCGCACCCCCTTGCCGAGGGCCCGCTCGGCGAGCGCGGCGGCGACCGGCTCTCCGAGGTCGACCCAGAGCGAGAGACCGCCGGGCGGCAGCCGCCAGTTCCAGCCGGGGAGGTGCTCGGCCAGCGCGTCTGCCAGCGCGGCACGCTGGGCGCGCAGCCGCTCCAGACGGCCGGTCAGCAGGTCGTCGGCGCGGTCGAGGAGGTCGAGGGCGAGGAGCTGGTCGAGGACCGGGCCACCCATGTCGTTGGCGACGCGCTGCCCCGCGAGTTCGGTGACGAGCCGCGCGGGAGCGCGCAGCCAGCCGATGCGCAGACCGGCCCAGTGCGTCTTGCTCATGGAACCGACGGTGATGAGCTGCCCCGCCTCGCCGCGCGCCGCGAGGGAGGCAAGGGGCGGCGGCGCGGGGACGTCGAGGGCGAGTTCGGCGAGGGTCTCGTCGACGACGAGCCAGCCACCGGACCGCCGGGCGGCGCGCAGCACGCGCACCCGCTCCTCCTCCGGCATGAGACATCCGGTCGGGTTGTGGAAGTCCGGGATGAGATAGGCGAGTTGGGGCACCGCCTGCGTGAAGGACGACTCGACGACCTCAATGTCCCAGCCCGTGTCCGTCACGGGCACCGCCACCGTACGCAACCGGGCGCGGCGCATGGCCTCCAGGGCGTTCGGGTAGGTCGGATTCTCGGTCAGGACGCGGTCACCGGGGCGGCACAGCAGCGCCAGGACGAGGGTCAGCGCGTGCTGGGCCCCCGAGGTCACCAGGATCTGGTCCGGCACCGTGGTCAGGCCCCGCCGGGTGTAGCGCTCGGCGACGGCGGCGCGCAGCTCCGGCAGCCCGTAGGGGTGGTATCCGGGCGTCTCCGCGTGCTCGGCGAGGCGCGGCGCGATCCGGGCCAGGGCGTCGGGGAGGACCCCTTCCGGCAGCCCCTGCGCGGCCCGCGCCAGGTCGATCACGGAGTCCTCGGCCGTCGCGAGCAGCCGCCGCACCCCGGTCGGGGTACGCCCTTCGGGCAGGGCCGTCCAGGTGCCCGCGCCCTGGCGGCTGTGTGCGTAGCCGCCCTCGCGCAGCAGGTCGTACACGGCGGTGACGGTGGTCCTGCTGGTGTTCAGCGCGGCGGCCAGGTCGCGCTCGGCGGGCAGTCTGACGTGCGGGGCGACGCGTCCGTCCAGGATCAGTTCGCTGATCGCCCGCGCGAGGTGCCGGTAGGCGGGCCGCACACCGGCCGGGTCGGGCAGCAGCGCGGCGAGCCGCCGACTGCCGAGGCTGCGGTCCACCGTCGCGTCAACCACACCATTCTCCCGGAATTGGCCGTGCCATCAGAGCCAATCACTCTACAGAGTGGCCGCACTGGCCTTGAAGCGAGGCCAGTGGCCCGCACCCCACCCCCGTACACCCACGGAGGCACCCCCATGCGACAAGCGCGGCAACGGCATCAACAACATGCACGGCGGCAACGGCAGGGCAGACGCCTGGACCTTACCTACCTCCCCGTGAGCGAGCGACCGCTGAGGCGGCTGGCACAGCTCCTCGCCGGTCTGGCGCTGTACGGATTCAGCCTCGCGGCCATGGTCAGGGCGGCACTCGGCGTCAACTCCTGGAGCGTGCTGAACGAGGGTCTCCAGGAGCGCACGGCCCTGAGCTTCGGCACCGTCACCGCCGTCGTGGGCGTCCTGGTGCTGCTGGCCTGGATTCCCCTGCGCCAGCGCCCGGCACTGGGCACCGTCGCCAACATCGCGGTCCTCGCGGTCACCTCCGACGTGGGCCTGGCCCTGCTCCCCGGCCACCCGGGCCTGCCCGCCCGCTGCGCCCTGCTCGTCGGCGGCGTCCTGCTCAACGGCTTCGCGGTGGCCGTGTACGTCGGCGCACGCTTCGGGCCCGGCCCGAGGGACGGCCTGATGACCGGGCTTTCCGCGCTCACCGGCCACTCCCTGCGCAGGGTGCGCACGCTGCTTGAGGTGGGTGTGCTCGGCGTCGGCTGGCTGCTCGGCGGAACGGTCGGTGTGGGCACCGTCCTCTACGCGTTCACGGTCGGCCCCGTCGCCCAGTTCTTCATGCCGCGCTTCGCCTTCCCCGGCGCCTCAGCCCGAACAGACTGACCGCAGCGCCCGCCCGAGCCCCACGCTGTGCAGCGCGTCGAGACGCCCCTCGTGCCGCACCCGTACGGCCGCCACGGTCAGCGCACCGCCGCAGCGCGCCGACGCCCGCGCGCCCCCGGAGGCGGCGATGCCCCGCACCAGTTCGCCGTTGACCCGGTTGATCTCCTGGCGCACCTCGGCGAGATCGGGCCGCTCGGCCGGGGCCTGCGCCGGGTCGGCGTCCCAGCGCCGGAACAGCCCCCGCTGGACCACCTTGTTGGCCTCGATCTGGTCCCGGAAGATCCGCACGGTCACCCCGGGATCGGCCCCGGCCGACCGCGCCTGCTCGGCCACCGCGTCCAGCACGGCCTTCTCCCGGGCCGGATCGTCGATCGGACTGCCCGTCCCGTAC
>NZ_JASKYR010000530.1:0-5674 GCF_041028215.1 Streptomyces flavofungini | reverse complement strand
GCGTTTCCCCTACGACGCCCCGGACGCCGCCGTGCACGTTTCGGGCGTCCGGGGCGTCGTAGGGGAAACGCGGGGAGGGGAGGCGCACATTGCTGCGCAGGAAGGCGCGCCGCGCGCCGCAGACGCAGGGGGCGGATCCGCTCGGTCCGGCGCTGGAGGACCGGGTGCGGGCGGTGCTCGCCCTCGGCGGCGTGCCGCACGCCGATCTCGCCGACGGGGTGCAGCAGGTGCGGCTGAAGCTCCTTGAGCGGGCCGCCGACGGGCGTGCGGCGCCGCGCGACGTCTCGGCGTGGGCGGCGGTCGTGGCCTCGAACCTGGCGATGGACTGGCACCGGGCCCGGCGCAGACAGGAACGCCTCGGGGAGCGGCTCGCCGTGCTGTGGCGGGAGAGCACGGACGAGGACGGCGCGGAGTCGCGGGCCCTGTCCATGGCCGTGGCGCAGGGCCTCGGCGCGCTGCCCGACGCCCAGCGGCAGGTCGTGGTGCTGCGCTTCTACGCCGATCTGCCGGTCCGCCGGATCGCCGACGAGCTCGGCATCCCGGAGGGCACGGTCAAGAGCAGGCTGCACACGGCGGTACGGCACCTGCGGGCGCGGCTGCACGAAGGGGAGGTGGTGTGACGGTGGCGGAGAAGGACTTCGACGCGCTGCTGCTCGCGATCACGGACGAGCCGGTGCCGGGCGAGGCGCTGCGCGACCCCGGTTTCGCCGCCGAGCACGCGGCGGCCCTCGCGGACGTCGCCCTGCTGCGGGAGGGGCTCGGCGCCGTGGGGGACGCGCTGGCGGCGGATGCCGCGCCCGCGCGGCCGGTGCCCGTGCCGGTCCGGGCGCCGCGCGGGGCCCGGCACCGGATGGCCGTCGCGTTCGGTGTGGCCGTCGCCACGGCGGCCGCCGCCATGGCCGGTGGGCTGGCCTGGCTGGTGGTGGACGCCGGGCGGGGCGCGGGCGACGCGGACAAGGCGTCGGGCGCGGCGGCCGACGGCAAGAGCCGCCAGGACGGCGGCGCGGACGCCGACCTCAGCCCCGAGGGCTTCGTCGCGTGCTCGCGGCTGATCGTGGAGGGCACGGTCACGGCGGTCGACCCGGTGCCGGGGGGCAGCCAGGACCGGGTCACGGTCGACGTGACGCGGTACCTGAAGCCGGAGTCGGGCAGCGGCACCGTCACGTTCCCCATGGACCAGGACGTGGACCCGCGCCTGGAGACGGGCGACCGCGTACTGATCACCATCGGCAGGGGTGCGGGCGAGCCCGCCGACTGGGCCGTGGGGGAAGAGCGGAACCGTCTGCGCTCGATGATCCTGAAGGCCCTGCCCGCGTCGAAGGGCGTCCGGTGCGACAGCGGCCCGGGCCCCGGCGACTGACCTCGCGCCACACGGTGAGGCCCCGCACGGTGAAGCCCCGCCGGATTCCGCCCGAGGGCGGTTCCGGCGGGGCTTCTGGGACGTTACGGCGTGACCTTCTCGATCTTCACGCTGCCGCTGCCCGCGGCCGTGCCGCCCGCGTTCAGGAGCGAGACCTCGCCGAAGAGCTCACGGCCGTCGGCGGCCGGGGCCTTCGCCTCGACCTTGGCCTCGACCTGCGCGGAGTCGCCGTTGCCGAGCTTGACCTTCTTGGCCTCGTCGACCGTGACGCTGCCGAGCGCGCCCGAGAAGAAGACGTCGCGGTAGTCGTACGCGGTCGTGCCGGACGGCACCGAGTAACCCGTCACCTCGATCGTGTACGTACCGGCGGCCGGCTTCGCCAGGCTCACGGACTCCTCCGAGTCGCCCTCCGCGGAGGTGCCGACGACCGTGCCGTCCTTCTTGACGGTCAGGTCGAGGTCGGCGGCGATGTCGGCGGGCGAGCCGATGACGACGTCGAGCCGCTCGGCACCCGCGGGCACGACGACCGTGCTGGTCTGCTTGGCGCCCTGGGCGATGCTGGGCCGGGCCGACTTGGCCGAGCCGAGCGAGCCGCCCTTCAGCTTGCCGTCGACCGCGGCGAAGTTGTTCTTCGCCTTCCAGGCGACCGGCGCCGGGGTGCCGACCTTGGCCTCGGGGACCGTCTGCACGGCCGGGTCGAAGTCGACGCCGAGCGCGGCGACCTTCAGCTCGTAGGGGTTGTCGAGCAGCGGCGACGTGCGGCGCGACTCGACCTCGATCTCCCAGACGCCCGCCTGCGGCTCCGCGTAGGAACGCAGGTCGGGACGGCAGGTGTTGGCCGGGTTCTCGTAGTTCGGGTAGCAGACGATCGACGAGGTCGAGTCGACCGGCACGCCGTACGGGTGCACCGCGATGAAGCGGGTCTGGCTCTTGCCCCGCAGACCGCCGAGCGCGACCTCCAGGGACTTGGCGCCCTTGGGCACGGTCACGAAGTACGACGTGGTGCTGTTGCGCTGCGTGGAGCCCTTGGCGGAGAAGGTGTACGAGGGCTTCGCGAGCGGCGCCGAGACGACGACCGTGGACATGATCTGCTGGTCGACGCCCTCGGTGCGCTCGTCGTCGACGGTCAGGATCGCGCTGTGCAGACCGGCCGACTTGGCCTTCGCCTGGACCTTGACGGTGACCGGCTTGTTCAGCGGCAGCGAGACCTCGTCGTCGCCGAGCAGCTTGAAGGTGTCCTCGTGGTTGTTGACCAGGTCCAGCTCGTGGCGGACGGCGCGGTCCGGGCCCGAGGTGCGGGTGATCGTGACGTCGTACGTCCGCTTCTGGCCGGTCTTCAGGCCGCCCTCACGGTCGTAGATGCCGGTGCCCGGCTTCTTCAGCTCCTGTTCGAGGGCGGTGTCGACCGGGGCCTGCACCGTGTAGGAGTGCGCCTTCGCGTCGTCCTCGATGGCCTTCCAGGCGTCCACGATGTCGATGAGGCCGGTGCCCTGGGCGTAGGCCTGCTCGCCGCGGATGCGGTCCGCGGTCGAGGTGAGCGCGGTGCGCAGCTTCGCCGGGGTCAGGTCGATCTTCTCCCGCTTGGCGGCGGAGAGCAGCAGTGCCGAGGCGCCCGCGGCCTGCGGGGACGCCATCGAGGTGCCCTGGAGCATGGAGTAGCCGGCCGGGAGCTTGTAGCCCGCCTCGGTCACCGGGGAGCCCGGCAGCCAGGTCTGGGTGGTGTTGATGGCCGAACCCGGGGCCGAGATGATCGGCGCGAAGCCGCCGTCCTCACGCGGACCGCGCGAGGAGAAGGGCATCATCGCGTACTTCCGCTCGACCTTGGAGCCGTAGTTGGCCGCCCAGGTCTCCTTGGAGATGGCCGCGCCCACCGAGATGACCTTGTCGGCCAGGCCGGGGTCGCCGATGGTGTTGGCGCCGGGGCCGCTGTTGCCCGCGGAGATCACGAGCTGCACGCCGTAGGTGTCGATGAGGCGCTTGTAGAGCTCGGCGCGCGCGTTGTTGCCGTCGTTGAGGGCGGGCAGGCCGCCGATCGACATGTTCACGATGTCGACGCCGCGCTTGGTGACGAGGTCGATCATGCCCTCGGTCAGCGCCACGTTGGTGCAGCCGCCGGTCCAGGTGCAGGCGCGCGAGGAGACCAGCTTGGCGCCGGGGGCGGCGCCGTTCATCTTGCCGCCGAACAGGCCGTTGGCCGCGGTGATGCCCGCGACGTGCGTGCCGTGCTCGGACTCGATGACGCCGATGTTGACGAAGTCGGCCTTCTTGCCGACCCACTCGCCGCCGTACGGGTCGGTCGGCACGTCCTTGCGGATCTCGACGACGAACGGGATGCGCTCGACGACGTCGGTCGCCGGGTCGTCCTTGCCGAAGTAGGCGACCTGGTGGCCGTCCTTGTACGGCTTCATCGGCTCGTCGTCGGTGAAGTCGTTGTTGTTGTTCAGGTCGACGCGGACCGTGCCGGACGCCGGGTCGTACAGGACGCCCCAGCTGTCGGTGGTGTCGCCGTCGCGGTTGAGGTCGCCCTTGGCGTCGCCGCCGGTGGTGGCCGACTCGCGGAAGCGGTTGACCTGGAAGGAGCCCGCCGGGGCCTGCCACGTCTCGCCTTCCCAGGTGAAGACCGGGCCGCTGACGGGGTTGGTCATCCGGCGCCAGGTGCCGTCCGCGTCCACGATCGGGTCGGTCGCCGTCACCCAGTCGGTGATCTTGCGCTCGCCGGTGGTCGTCTTCTTCAGCGCCGGGTGACCGAGGTCGATGCCGGAGTCCAGGATGCCGATGGTGACGCCCCGGCCGTCGGCCTTGCGGTGCTTCTTGACGAAGTCCACGGCGCCGGTCTCGGCGGACGGGTTGTACGGGTTGTCCGCCGGGGTGTGCTTGTCCGGCCCCGCGTAGGTGCCGCGCGCGCCGTCCCGCGCGCCCTTGGCGCGGTCGGCCGCCGGGGTCGGGTCGTCCAGCTCGATCTCGTGCCGCAGGTCGATGGCGTGCACGGACGACAGCTTGGCCGCGGACTTGATCGCCGCGTCGGCCTTGGCGGTCGGCACGGTCGCGCGGACGTAGCCGAGCTTGTCGTAGGTGCGGCCGACCGAACCGCCCTTGACGGCGTCGAGCTGGTCGGCGACCTGCTCGGTGGCGCCGGGCGCGGTGGCGACCATCATCGTGACGGTCTTCTCGCCGTCCGCCTTGGCCTCGGCGAGCAGATCGGCGTCGGCCGATCCGAGCTTGCCGCCGGAGGACTTGGGGGCGGGCACGGGGGTCGTCCCGTCCGCCGCGAAGGCGAGGGGCACGGCCCCGGTCGCGCACAGCGCGGCGGTGAGACCGACGGCTATGGCGAGACGGGGCGCGCGTCTGGCGCTGGAACTGGATCTGGGCATCGGCATCCCTGTACGTGAAAGACGGGAGAGGGTGAACCGGCACCGATTTTCGGACGGGTCCGAAATCCGGGACCGGATGACCGCTCAGCCTTACGCAAGTGATCGGTGTTTGGGGAGAGTTGTCCGAGCTGTGATATGTGCATGGCGTAATTCCGCCATGCGTCATGGGGGACAAGGCGCCGTATAGCGAGATTTGCTCCCGGACGACGGGCGACCGGTGCAGCGCCTAACGTCAACCCGTGCAGAAAGAACTCCGGGTGGCGGCCTACGCCGTATGCGTACAGGACGGGCAAATCCTGCTGGCCCGCTGGGTCGCCGGGGACGGCAGCAAGCACTGGACCCTGCCCGGCGGCGGCATGGACCACGGCGAGGACCCCTACGACACGGTGATCCGGGAGGCGGAGGAGGAGACGGGGTACACCGTGGAACCGTCGAGGCTCCTCGGCATCGACTCCCTGCGCCGCCGCTACCCCCGGCGGCTCGGCGCCACCGCCGACTTCCACGGCCTGCGGATCGTGTACGAGGGCCGTGTCACCGGCGGCACACTGCGCCCCGAGACCGACGGCTCCACCGACCTCGCCGCCTGGCACCCCCTGGAAAGCGTCCCGGACCTCGACCGCGTGGGCCTGGTCGACATCGGCCTCGGACTCTGGCGCGACCGCCCCGCCGACGGCCGCGGCGGAACCGTCGACCACCGCACGCCCTGACCCCCGCGACCCCTTCGCTTCCCCGGAAGATGAACGCGGAGTGACCGCCTCCCCTCCACCCGAGGAGAGGCGCGTGACCGCGCAGGGCCCACGTACGGTGATCGGCGCCGCGCGTTGCCGTCTCGTTCACGCGCAGGCCATCCCCGCTGCCAACGATCCAGTACGAGCGAGGAACTCACGGGTCCGGAACGGCCCGGGGCCCCTCGCGACCACTGCCGACGCGTTCGCACCCGGGG
>NZ_JASKYR010000053.1:0-17383 GCF_041028215.1 Streptomyces flavofungini | reverse complement strand
GCTTACACCGGCCCGCGTCCAGCGCGGCGTGCACGGTCCGCAGCGACGCGTCACCGCGCTGCCGCGAGCCGGTGTAAGCCCAGCTCATCGGCATGCAGCCGAGTCCGACGGCGCCCACTTCGAGCGCCCCCGCGCCGATCGTCCTGCGCTCCACCTGGCCGTACCCTCCCGCTCCGCGTCCGAAGATCACCCAAACTAGCCGCTGCCCCGGAGGACCGTGGCGCTGGCTCCCCGCGGACGCGGGCGGCGAGGGCGCATTAGCCTCCTGAGCATGACGACTGACGTATGGCTTCCGTTCGAAGCTCGCGACATACCGGGACTGCCCGAGGCGTCCGGGGCCGGCCTCACCTACCGCTTCTGGGACGGCGGCCAGGAGTTCCCCGCCGACCCGGCCGACTGCGTCTTCTACGTGGTGCCCTACCTGGAGGGCCCGGCGGTCGCCGTGCGCCCGCTGCCCGAGATGTCGTCCGTACGCGTGGTGCAGACGCTGTCGGCGGGGGTCGACCAGATGGCATCCGGACTGAAGTTCCTGCAGCCAGGAGTACGTCTGTGCAATGCGCGTGGCGTGCACGAGGCCAGCACCGCCGAGCTGACGCTCGCCCTCGTCCTCGCGTCGCTGCGCGGCTTCCCGAAGTTCTTCGAGGGGCAGCGCGCGGGGGAGTGGCGCACGGGGTTCAATCCGGCCCTCGCCGACAAGTCCGTGCTCATCGTGGGCTACGGGGCGATCGGCGCCGCCGTCGAGGACAGGCTCGCCCCCTTCGAATGCGCGCGGGTGGCGCGCGTCGCGCGCTCTGCCCGTGCCTCGGAGCGCGGCCCCGTGCACCCGCTCACCGAACTGCCGTCACTGCTCCCCGACGCGGACGTCGTCATCCTCACGACGCCCCTCACAGAGGACACCCGCGGCCTCGTGGGCGCCGACTTCCTGGCCCGGATGAAGGTCGGCGCGCTGCTGGTCAACGTGGCCCGCGGACCCGTCGTCGACACCAAGGCGCTCATCGCCGAGCTGGAGTCCGGGCGGATCACCGCCGCCCTCGACGTGACCGATCCGGAACCGCTCCCCGCAGGTCACCCCCTGTGGCAGGCTCCAGGAGTACTCATCACCCCGCATGTGGGAGGTCCTACGTCCGCCTTCCTGCCGCGGGCCCACCGGCTGCTGGCCGCGCAGCTCACGAAGTTCGCCGCGGGGCGGCCGGTCGACAACGTCGTGCGGACGATGGGGGGTTGATCGCCCGCGACAACCATGCGCACGCTGTGCACTCATGTGTGTGCGCCCCGTGTCCACTTCGTCAAGCGTAGTCACGCAGAGTAGAGGGACTATGTCCCTGAGTGACGATCCTGGTGTATCGTCCCGACTGGGGACGCGCCGTGGACCTGTGCGGCGCCGGGGATGGACAGCGGACTGCGAGGGGGGCGACGGGCGATGCATGGCCTATGGGCGGACGATCCGACGTGGCGGGACAGCCGCCGACGACTCTCACGCACACCCTCCCGCGGCCGGAGCCGCCGCCGGACCCGCCACCCGGACCGGGCGGTCACGGCGACGGCGCCGGGCGGGGCGAGCCGGTTTCGGAGCGTGATGGCGCGGGCCGGGGCGATGCGGCCCGGGGTGGCGCGTTCCGGGGCGCCGCGGGCCGGGACTTCGCGGCCCGGAGTGACGCGGGCCGGAGTGCCGGTGGCCGGGGTGGCGCGGATCAGGGYGGTGYGSTGGAGCGCGCCGGCGGGGTCCGCGCCCGTGTTCGACGGAGGGGCCGTGGCGGCGTCGATGCCGCCGGGGGCGCCGTTCGAGCGCCGGTTGTCGCGGAGCGGCCGGGGGCTCGTCTCCCAGGTGCTCCTGCTGCTGCTCTGCGGCGGCTATGCCACCGGCTCCGCGACCGGCTGGGGTTCGGAGCGACTGGCCCTGATCATGGGCGACTTCGGGCTGAGCATCGCGGCGGCGGCGGCCGCGGTCTCCTGCTTCCGCTACTCCCGCACCCGCCGCAGCCGCTTTCGACCCGCATGGCTGCTCTTCGCGCTCTCCTCCGCGATGGCGGCCGTCGGAAACGGCGTCTGGGGCTGGTACGAGGTCGTGCTCGACCGGGACGTACCGAGTCCGGGCTTCGCCGACCTGTTCTTCCTCTGCTTCGCGCCGCCCGCCATCATCGGCCTGCTCGTGCTCGCCAAGCGTCCGGTGACCAAGGCGGGCTGGGGCTGCCTCGCCCTCGACTCCTGGCTGATCGGCGGCTCGCTCCTCACCATCTCCTGGAGCCTCGCCCTCGCGCACACCGCGCAGTTCGAGGGCCAGAGCGTCGCGCACGCCGCGCTCTCGCTCGCCTATCCACTGCTCGACATCGCGCTGGTCAGCATGGTCCTCGCGCTGCACTTCAGACGCTCATCGGCGCACCGCGCCGCGGTGAACACCGCGATCGGCGCGCTCGCGGTGACCGTGATGTGCGACGCCCTGTTCACCTCACCGCTGCTGCACGCGAGCTACCGCTCGGGCCAGATGCTGGACGCGGGCTGGTTCGCGGGCTCCCTCCTCCTGGCGTACGCGCCCTGGGCCGCCCCCTGGCACGTGCGGGGCGAGGACGGACAGCCGCACGCCCGCGTGGCGTACGACAGCGGCCCCGAGGAGCCGAAGACGGCCGGCACGCGGCCGATCGCCGGTTCCCTCGCCGCCCTCACGCCGTACCTCGCCGCCGCGGTCTGCACGCTGGGCATCCTCTACAACGTCCTGAACGGCCGCAGCGTCGACCGGGTCGTGCTCTTCACCGCGGGCACCGTCGTGCTCGCCCTCGTCGTCCGCCAGGGCATCATGCTCCTGGACAACATCACGCTCACCCAGGAACTGGCCCAGAAGGAGAACCACTTCCGCTCCCTGGTGCAGGGTTCGAGCGACGTCATCATGATCGCCGCGCCGAACGGCATCCTGCACTACGTGAGCCCGGCCGCCGCCGGGGTCTATGGCAGGGACGCCGACGAGCTCCAGGGCTCCGAGCTGGCCTCGCTGATGCACCCCGAGGATCTCGGCCGGGTCGTGCACGAGGTGCGCAGATTCCTCGCCGCGCACCCGGTCGAGGAGCCCACCACCCGCATCGAGTGCCGCTTCAGATCGGGCAGCGGCGACTGGCTCAATGTCGAGTCCACCGTCAACCGCCACCAGGGCGGCCTCATCTTCAACAGCAGGGACGTCACCGAACGGGTCAGGCTTCAGGCGCAGTTGCAGCACAACGCCGAGCACGACCCGCTCACCGACCTGCCCAACCGCGCCCTGTTCACCCGGCGGGTGAGCCAGGCGCTGACCGGCCGCAGAGTGACCGACCGGGGCACGGCCGTGCTCTTCATCGACCTCGACGGCTTCAAGGCGGTCAACGACACCATCGGCCACCAGGCCGGTGACGAACTGCTCATCCAGGCGGCGCGCAGACTTCAGGAGGCGGTGCGTTCGGGCGACACCGCCTCCCGGCTCGGCGGCGATGAGTTCGCGGCGCTCATCGTCGGCGACGGGACCAGAGACCAGGCCGCACGGGAACGGCACATCTACGAGCTCGCCGATCGGCTGAGAATCACCCTTTCCCAGCCCTACGCCATCGACGGCAACGACGTGCGCGTCGCGGCGTCCATCGGCGTGGCGTTCGCCGAGCCGGGCATCGGCGCGGGCGAGCTGCTGCGCAACGCCGACCTCGCGATGTACCGCGCCAAGGCCGCGGGCAAGGGCCGCGTCGAGCTCTACGCCCCGCAGATGCAGGCCGACGTCGTCCGCAAGGCGGAGCAGGCCACCCGGCTGCGCGCCGCCCTGCACGACGGCGAGTTCGCGCTGCTCCACCAGCCCGTGGTCGCCCTGGACGATGGCCGGATCACGGCGGTCGCCGCACAGCCGCGCTGGCGCTCGGCACAGGGCATCCTCTACACCCCCGCCGAGTTCCTGCGCGCCACCAGGCCCGCGGACGCCAGGGACGGCGGCCGGGACACCCGGGAGAGCGACCGGACGGCCGAGCTCGGCCGCTGGACGCTGGAGAAGGCCGTCGAGCAGGCCGCCGAGCGGGGCCGCGGCGGTCACGCGGTGCCCGTCTCGGTGCGGATGAGCGCGCGCAGACTTCTGGACCGCTCCATGCCCATGGGCTCCGTCGAGGCGCTCCTGACCCGGCACGGGCTGCCCTCCGGCGCGCTCATCATCGAGCTCACGGAGAACGACCCCCGGGTCTCCCTGGACGACCTGGAGCGCCGTCTCACCACCCTGCGCAGACTCGGTGTGCGGATCGCGCTGGACGGCTTCGGCAGCGGTTTCGCCGCGGTCACGGCGCTGCGCCGGCTGCCCGTGGACATCCTGAAGCTGGACAGCGGTCTGACCGAGGGCGTCAACGAATCCGCGCGGGCGCACAAGATCACCGCCGGTCTGCTGCGGATAGCGGGCGACCTCGGGCTGCTCTCCGTGGCCGACGGCGTCGATCTGCCGGAGCAGGCGGCGGCCCTGCGCGAGATGGGCTGCACGCACGGGCAGGGCCTGGCGTTCTCCGGGCCGCTCGACGAGTACCGGCTGCGCAGAGCGCTCACCCTGGGGGAGTACGCGGTGCCGCGCGGCGCGGCGGAGCCCGTCCTCGCGGGCGGCCCCCCGCAGGCGTTCGCGGGGGGCGGTGCGCAGACCTACGCGGGCGGCACGCAGTCGTACGCGGGCGGCCCCCCGCAGTCGTACGCGGGCGGCTCCACAGGGCCGTTCAGGACCACCGCGCTGCCTTAGGTGCGCTCACATGATGAGACCCGCATCCCACCTACTTGACAGGTACTGCGTGCCGGGGAGAGGGTCAATGCCATGCGCACCCGAATTCTCGTACTTGGAAAGCGCGTCGGCTGAAGCTGGGACCGACCGGTCCGACACCGGAATCCCAGCGACCGCACCCGGCGCGCTCCCCTCGCTTGCCTCACGGCACGAGGGGTTTTTTGTTGCACCGGCACCTGCCGAACCCCTGCTAAACCCCCGCAAAAACCCTCAGCTTCGAGAAGAGAATGCCGATGACCGAGCAGGCCACCGGGGCCCACCATCCGCAGCCGCGGCCCCGATCCTCAGGACAGCAGTCGCCCGTCGAGCACGTCACGGGTGCGAAGTCCCTCATTCGTTCTCTCGAGGAGGTCGGGGCCGACACGGTGTTCGGCATTCCCGGCGGCACCATCCTTCCCGCGTACGACCCGATGATGGACTCCACCCGCGTCCGTCACGTCCTGGTCAGGCACGAGCAGGGAGCGGGCCACGCGGCCACCGGTTACGCGCAGGCCACCGGCAAGGTCGGCGTCTGCATGGCGACGAGCGGCCCCGGCGCCACCAACCTGGTCACGCCGATCGCCGACGCCCACATGGACTCCGTCCCGCTGGTCGCGATCACCGGCCAGGTGGTCTCCAAGGCCATCGGCACCGACGCCTTCCAGGAGGCGGACATCGTCGGCATCACCATGCCGATCACCAAGCACAGCTTCCTGGTCACCAAGGCCGAGGACATCCCGCGCGCCATCGCCGAGGCCTTCCACATCGCCTCGACGGGCCGCCCTGGCCCCGTCCTCGTGGACATCCCCAAGGACGTGCTCCAGGCGCAGACCACGTTCTCCTGGCCGCCGCAGCATGACCTGCCCGGCTACCGCCCGGTCACCAAGCCGCACGCCAAGCAGATCCGCGAGGCCGCCAAGCTGATCACCGCCGCCAAGCGGCCGGTGCTCTACGTCGGCGGCGGCGTCATCAAGGCCGGGGCCACCGCCGAGCTGAAGGTCCTCGCCGAACTCACCGGAGCGCCCGTCACCACCACCCTGATGGCGCTCGGCGCGTTCCCCGACAGCCACCCGCTGCACGTGGGAATGCCGGGCATGCACGGTGCGGTCACCGCCGTCACCGCGTTGCAGAAGGCCGACCTGATCGTCGCCCTCGGAGCCCGCTTCGACGACCGCGTCACCGGCAAGCTGGACAGCTTCGCCCCCTTCGCGAAGATCGTCCACGCCGACATCGACCCCGCCGAGATCGGCAAGAACCGCGCCGCCGACGTGCCGATCGTCGGGGACGCCCGCGAGGTCATCGCCGACCTGGTCCAGGCCGTTCAGGCCGAGCACACCGAGGGCCACACGGGCGACTACACCGCCTGGTGGGCCGACCTCAACCGCTGGCGCGACACCTATCCCCTCGGCTACACCCAGCCCGAGGACGGTTCGCTCTCCCCGCAGCACGTCATCGAGCGCGTCGGCCGGCTCGCCCCGGAGGGCACGATCTTCGCCGCGGGCGTCGGCCAGCACCAGATGTGGGCCGCGCACTTCATCGAGTACGAGAAGCCCGCGACCTGGCTCAACTCCGGCGGCGCCGGAACGATGGGGTACGCGGTCCCGGCCGCGATGGGCGCCAAGGCCGGACGGCCCGACCGCACGGTCTGGGCGATCGACGGCGACGGCTGCTTCCAGATGACCAATCAGGAGCTCACCACCTGCGCCCTGAACAACATCCCGATCAAGGTCGCCATCATCAACAACGGCGCCCTCGGCATGGTCCGCCAGTGGCAGTCGCTCTTCTACAACCAGCGCTACTCCAACACGGTCCTGCACAGCGGTCCCGAGGACATCGGCCCCAACAAGGGCACCCGCGTCCCGGACTTCGTCAAGCTGTCGGAGGCCATGGGCTGCGTGGCGCTGCGCTGCGAGCGTCCCGAGGACCTCGACAAGGTCATCGCCGAGGCCAACGCCATCAACGACCGGCCCGTCGTCGTCGACTTCATCGTCCACGAGGACGCCCAGGTCTGGCCGATGGTCGCCGCGGGCACCTCGAACGACGAGGTCATGGCCGCCCGGGGTGTCCGCCCCGACTTCGGCGACAACGAAGACGACTGAGACCGAGAGCGAAAGAGAGACCAAGAGTCATGTCCACCAAGCACACGCTCTCCGTCCTGGTCGAGAACAAGCCCGGTGTCCTCGCCCGGATCACCGCCCTGTTCTCCCGCCGCGGCTTCAACATCGACTCGCTCGCCGTGGGCGTCACCGAGCACCCCGACATCTCCCGCATCACCATCGTGGTGAACGTCGAGGAACTCCCGCTCGAACAGGTCACGAAGCAGCTCAACAAGCTCGTCAACGTCCTGAAGATCGTCGAACTGGAGCCGGACGCCGCCGTGGCCCGCGAGCTCGTCCTCGCCAAGGTCCGCGCCGACAACGAGACCCGCTCCCAGATCGTCGAGATCGTCCAGCTCTTCCGCGCCAAGACCGTGGACGTCTCCCCGGAGGCCGTCACCATCGAGGCCACCGGCAGCAGCGACAAGCTGGAGGCCATGCTCAAGATGCTGGAGCCCTTCGGCATCAAGGAGCTCGTGCAGTCCGGCACCATCGCGATCGGCCGCGGCTCACGCTCCATCACCGACCGCAGTCTGCGGGCGCTCGACCGGTCCGCCTGACCGGTCCGTCCGACCGAGCCGCCCGCCCCGGGTCTCCGCCAGCCCTCTCGGATACCGAGACCCGGGACCTTCCCTCACTGAACCCGCCGTACGGTGGGACGCAACACCAGCACACATAGGAGATTCCCAGTGGCCGAGCTGTTCTACGACGACGACGCAGACCTGTCCATCATCCAGGGCCGCAAGGTCGCGGTGATCGGTTACGGCAGCCAGGGCCACGCCCACGCGCTGTCGCTCCGTGACTCGGGCGTCGACGTCCGCGTCGGTCTGCACGAGGGCTCCAAGTCCAAGGCCAAGGCCGAGGAGCAGGGCCTGCGGGTCGTCACCCCGTCAGAGGCGGCCGCCGAGGCCGACGTGATCATGATCCTGGTCCCGGACCCGATCCAGGCCCAGGTCTACGAGGAGTCCATCAAGGACAACCTCAAGGACGGCGACGCCCTGTTCTTCGGCCACGGCCTGAACATCCGATTCGGCTTCATCAAGGCCCCCGAGGGCGTCGACGTCTGCATGGTCGCCCCGAAGGGCCCGGGCCACCTCGTCCGCCGCCAGTACGAGGAGGGCCGCGGCGTTCCGTGCATCGCGGCCGTCGAGCAGGACGCCACCGGCAACGGCTTCCCGCTGGCCCTCTCGTACGCCAAGGGCATCGGCGGTACGCGTGCGGGCGTCATCAAGACGACCTTCACCGAGGAGACCGAGACCGACCTCTTCGGCGAGCAGGCCGTGCTCTGCGGCGGCACCGCCGCGCTGGTCAAGGCGGGCTTCGAGACGCTGACCGAGGCGGGCTACCAGCCGGAGATCGCGTACTTCGAGTGCCTCCACGAGCTGAAGCTGATCGTGGACCTCATGTACGAGGGCGGCCTGGAGAAGATGCGCTGGTCGGTCTCCGAGACCGCCGAGTGGGGCGACTACATCACCGGCCCCCGGATCATCACGGACGCCACCAAGGCCGAGATGAAGAAGGTCCTCGCGGAGATCCAGGACGGTACGTTCGCCAAGAACTGGATGGACGAGTACCACGGTGGTCTGAAGAAGTACAACGAGTACAAGACGCAGGATGAGAACCACCTGCTTGAGACCACGGGCAAGGAGCTGCGCAAGCTCATGTCCTGGGTCAACGACGAGGACTAGTCGCACCCTGGGTCCGGGGCACCGCCTCGGGGCACCGCCCCGGACCCGCTCCTCGAACGACGGAGGGGCCGCACACGGGCGTCCGCTGCTTTTCGGCCGCGCCACGTAGTTATCCACTCGGTCCAGCCACGGACGGGTGATCCTTCCTAAGAGGCGCATGCTGATCCATGCGGCGCCACTATGCTTCTGTTCAACATTCGCGTCGGGCCCACAGCGTCGTGCGTCTTCCACGCGGCTAGCACCCTCCACTGCCTGCGGCCGTCGGGACGGCCGTCCGCCTGGATCTGTGAGGACTCACGTGAGCACTGCTGCCAACGGCAAACCCGTCGTACTCATCGCTGAAGAGCTGTCGCCCGCCACCGTCGACGCCCTGGGACCGGACTTCGAGATCCGCCAGTGCAACGGCGGGGACCGTGCCGAGCTGCTGCCCGCGATCGCCGACGTCGACGCGATCCTGGTCCGCTCCGCGACCAAGGTCGACGCCGAGGCCATCGCCGCCGCCAAGAAGCTGAAGGTCGTCGCCCGCGCGGGCGTGGGCCTCGACAATGTCGACGTCTCCGCCGCCACCAAGGCCGGCGTGATGGTCGTCAACGCCCCGACGTCGAACATCGTCACGGCCGCCGAGCTCGCCTGTGGCCTGCTCCTCGCCACCGCGCGCAACATCCCGCAGGCCAACACCGCGCTGAAGAACGGCGAGTGGAAGCGCTCGAAGTACACCGGTGTCGAGCTCGCCGAGAAGACCCTCGGCGTCGTGGGCCTCGGCCGCATCGGCGCCCTCGTCGCCCAGCGCATGAGCGCCTTCGGCATGAAGGTCGTGGCCTACGACCCGTACGTACAGCCCGCGCGCGCCGCCCAGATGGGCGTGAAGGTGCTCTCCCTCGACGAGCTGCTCGAAGTCTCCGACTTCATCACCGTGCACCTCCCGAAGACCCCCGAGACGCTCGGCCTCATCGGTGACGAGGCGCTGCACAAGGTCAAGCCGACCGTCCGCATCGTCAACGCCGCGCGCGGCGGCATCGTCGACGAGGAGGCGCTGCACTCCGCCCTCAAGGAGGGCCGCGTCGCGGGCGCCGGTCTCGATGTGTACGCGAAGGAGCCCTGCACGGACTCCCCGCTGTTCCAGTTCGACCAGGTCGTCTGCACCCCGCACCTCGGCGCCTCCACGGACGAGGCCCAGGAGAAGGCGGGCATCGCGGTCGCGAAGTCGGTGCGCCTCGCGCTCGCCGGTGAGCTCGTGCCGGACGCCGTGAACGTCCAGGGCGGTGTCATCGCCGAGGACGTCCGTCCCGGTCTGCCGCTCGCCGAGAAGCTCGGCCGGATCTTCACCGCCCTCGCGGGCGAGGTCGCGGCCCGCCTCGACGTCGAGGTGTACGGCGAGATCACCCAGCACGACGTGAAGGTGCTCGAACTCTCCGCGCTCAAGGGCGTCTTCGAGGACGTCGTCGACGAGACGGTGTCGTATGTGAACGCCCCGCTGTTCGCCCAGGAGCGCGGTGTCGAGGTCCGTCTGACCACCAGCTCCGAGTCGCCCGACCACCGCAATGTGGTCACCGTGCGCGGCACGCTCTCCGACGGCGAGGAGATCTCGGTCTCCGGCACGCTGGCCGGGCCCAAGCACCTCCAGAAGATCGTCTCCATCGGTGAGTACGACGTGGACCTCGCCCTCGCCGACCACATGGTCGTCCTGCGGTACGCGGACCGGCCCGGCGTCGTCGGCACCGTCGGCCGCGTCCTCGGCGAGTCGGGCATCAACATCGGCGGCATGCAGGTCGCCCGTGCCGATGTGGGCGGGGAGGCGCTCGCCGTCCTCACCGTCGACGACTCGGTGCCGCAGAGCGTGCTCAACGAGCTGTCCGAGGAGATCGGCGCGCAGTCCGCGCGTGCGGTGAACCTGACGGACTAGGGCTTCCCGTATCTCCCGGGCGCCGCCGGTGGTCACCGGTGGCGCCCGGCTCGGTCTCAGAGCCTGTGTCATATCCCCGGCCGGGCGTGCGACGCCTGGCACGCACCCTCGCCGCGTTACCGAAAAGCCCTAGTAGCTCCGCTACGAGGGCTCTCCGGCGCCTTGCGATCGCACGCACCAGACGCCGCACGCTGGTCCGACCGGGGATATGACACAGGCTCTCAGACGCCGGACAGGCTGGACTCCGCCGGCTCGTCCGGCGTTTTCGCCGTCCGGACCGCCACTCCGCGCAGCGCCTTCGCCGCCACCCCGGCCGCCATGAGCAGCAGGACCGCTCCCGTCAGCGCCGCCGTGTGCATACCGCTCGTGAAGGCCTCGCGGGCCGTCGCGGTGAGGGTGTCCGCCGCCCGCCCCGGGAGGTGCCGGGCCGCCGCCAGCGCGCCGCCGAGGGTCTCGCGGGCCTCGGGGGGAGCGGACGCGGGGATCGCGTCCCGGTAGACCGCGTTGCCGATGGAGCCGAGGAGTGCCATGCCCAGCGCGCCGCCGAACTCCTGTCCGGTCTCCAGGAGCGAGGACGCGGTGCCCGCCTTCTCGGCCGGGGCGGTGCCGAGTGCCAGGTCGGTGAGCTGGGCGCCGATGACGACCGCGCCGCAGGCCAGCGCCCCGGCCGCGGCGAGGACCAGCCAGAGCGAGTCGGTGCCGGTCAGGGCGAGCAGGCCGTAGCCGCAGGCGGAGAGCGCGAAGCCGACGGCCACCACATGGGCGCGGTCCAGACCGCGCCGCACCAGGGCCGTGGCCAGGGGCGCCGCGAAGCCGATCGGCACCGAGGGCAGCAGCGCCCAGAGCGCGGCCTCCAGGGCGCTTCTGCCGAGCACGGACTGGAGGTACTGCGTGGTGAAGTACGCCGATCCCATCATCGCCAGTGAGGAGACGAGGTGCAGCGAGACCGCGGTGCCGAAGGTCCGGCCGCGGCCCCGGAAGAGCCCCGGGGGGATCATCGGTGACGCGGCGGTGCGCTGGCGGCGCACGAAGAGGGCGGCGAAGAGCAGACCGGCGGCGACGGACGCCACGTAGGGGAGGCGTATCCCCTCGGCGGGCATCTCCTTGAGGCCCCAGACCAGTGGGAGCACGGCGGCCATCGACAGCGGGACGCTCAGCAGGTCGAAGCGGCCCGGCCGGGGGTCCCTGGACTCCGGGATGAGCAGCGGGGCGAGGACCAGGAGCAGCACCATCGCCGGAAGGTTGACCAGGAAGAGCGAGCCCCACCAGAAGTGCTCGACGAGCACACCGCTCATCACCGAGCCGAGCGCGATGCCCGCGACCATGACGCCCTGCCACATCCCGATCGCCTTCGCGCGCTGTCCGGCGTCGCGGAACATGGTGCGCACCAGGGCCAGCGTGGACGGCATCAGGGTGGCGCCGCCGATGCCGAGGACCGCGCGGGCCGCGATCAGGGTCTCGGCGCTGTCCGCGTACGCGGCGACGAGCGAGGCGGCGCCGAAGGCCGTGGCCCCGGACAGGAGGAGCCTGCGGCGGCCCACGCGGTCGCCCAGGGCGCCCATCGTCATCAGCAGCCCGGCGAGCACGAACGCGTAGACGTCGAAGATCCAGAGCTGCTGTGTGCCGCTCGGCCGCAGGTCGGCGGTGATCTGGGGGATCGCGAAGTAGAGGACGGACACGTCCATGGAGACCAGGAGCAGCGGGAGCATCAGGACGGCGAGCGCGGTCCACTCCCTGCGGGTGGCACGGGAATTCGTCTGCATGGCGGAGACCTTACGCACGTATTATACGGCTGTCTAGTACGAGCGTATAGAACGATCGTGTGGGACGTGCGTATGGGACGGTTGTACGAGTGGCGGTTAAGGTGGCCGCATGGGACACCGCGAAGATCTGCTCGAAGGCGCCAAGCGCTGTCTGCTGGCGAAGGGGTTCGTGCGTACGACGGCCCGCGACATCGTCAAGGAGTCGGGGACGAACCTGGCGTCCATCGGCTATCACTACGGTTCGAAGGACGCGCTGCTCGCGGCGGCGTTCGTCGCGCTCGTCGAGCCGATGGGTGACGCCTTCGAGAGCTCACGGGCCGCGGGGAGCGTGGCGAAGGGGGGCCTGGAGCGGTTCCAGGAGGTGTGGGGCCGCATCATCGCGTCGGTCCCCGAGTCGCGCCCCATCTGGATGATGACCCTGGAGGTCATCACGCAGGGCGAACGCCTCGCGGGCATCCGGGAGTTGCTGATCGAGGCGCAGAAGGAGGGGCGCAGCGGACTCGCGGCGCTGTTCACCGGCTCCGAGGAGAGCGAGCTGCCCGACGACCTCGTGGAGAGCGAGGGCCGTCTCTACACCACGCTGCTCAACGGGCTGATGGTGCAGTGGCTCTTCGACCCGGACTCCGCGACCACCGCCGAGCAGCTCACCGAGGGGCTGCGGCGCGTCATGGACCGGGCGGCGGCCGAAACCGGCTGAGGCCGGCCCGCGGTGCGGACCGGCCTCGGCGTGGTGGGGGTTACGACCACTTGATGCAGGCGGCGGGTATCCAGCCCCGCTTCTTGTTGAACTCGCTGCCGTACAGCCACTTGGTGCTGGTCTTGCCGCACAGCTTGTACTTCTGGCCTGTGAAGAAGTGGCCGTCGCTGCAGAGGTAGCCCTTCTTGCCCTTGTTCCACTGGCTGACGGCGGTGGCGTTCAGCTTGGCGTGGGTGCGCACCTTCACCGCCTCCTTGGCGGGGACGTTGACGATGCCGCGGGAGCAGTCGGGCTTCGACGCGGCGACGGCGGTGCCGCCCGTGACGAGGGTGCCGCCGACGAGGGCGACGGCGGAGAAGGCGACCGCGGGGGCCAACAGCCTGAACTTCATGAGGTGTGGGTTCTCCCGTGAGGAGGGATGGATCTTCGGACGCGGAGAACCGTATCGCCCCACGATCATGTGCATGGCCGTCCGTTGCGTGGCTCTTACAGTCGTGACGACTTCAGGACCATGTGCAGCAGCAGCCGGTCCTCGCCGTCGTCCAGGTCGAGCCCGGTGAGCTGCTCCACGCGCGAGAGCCGGTAGTAGAGCGTCTGCCGGTGGATGCGCAGCTCCGCCGCCGTGCGGCCCGCCTGGCCTGCGCAGTCGAGGAACACCTCGGCGGTGCGGGCGAGTTCGCGGTGGGCCGGGCTCAGCAACTGGCCGCCCACCGGGTCGTGCCGCGCCTCCGGCGGCAGGGCGGTGAGCAGCCGGTAGGGCCCGACGTCCGACCACCGCGCCACCGGGGCGAACCGCTGCTCGGCCAGCGCGGCACGCGCCGCCCCCGACGCCTCCCACCAGGCCGCGCCCAGGTCCTCCAGGCCCTGCCGGGCGCCCGCGATGCCCGCGGCGGCGCTGCCCGCCGCGCCCCGCGCGGTCTCCACCAGGCGGGACGCCGCGGTGTGCGCGGGGGAGAGCGCGTCGGCGGAGCGCAGCCGGACCAGGGCCGCGAGGGACTGGCCCGTGGTGCCCCACGGCACCGTGCAGACCGCCGCCGCGCCGGGCACCGTGCGCGCCGCCGGGGTCTCCTCGGGGTCGGCGGAGGGCCAGGGGGCCACGCAGACCACGGCGTGCAGGTTCTCCGCGCGGGGGCCGAGCGCCGTGCGCAGGGCGGCCACCGCCATGTCCCGCTGCCAGCCGCGCTCGGCCGTGAGTACCGCCTGGAACTCCCTGGTCAGATCGGCGCCCGCCTGCGCCTCGTCGGCCAGCAGCGCGCCGATCCGGGCGGCCACCTCCATGGCGGCGGCGAGCTGCCGGTCGCTGGGCCCCGGCTCGTCGTCGAGCAGCCACACATAGCCGAGGGCGAAGCCGCGGTGGCGCACCGGCAGGCAGATCCGGCCCCGCAGGACGCCCGCCTCCGGGGTGGGCGGAATACGCACGGGGCCGGTGGCGCGGGTGATGCCGAAGCTCTCGAACCAGGCGCGGACCTCGGCCGTGGAGCGGCGGGTCAGGATCGAGCGGGTCCTGACCGGGTCGAGGACCGTCGCGTCGAAGCCGCTGTCGCCGCCGCCGTCGTGTGCGCCGAAGGCGATCAGCTCGAAATCCCGGTTCTCCAGGGTCGCGGGGGCACCGAGCAGCGCCGAGATCTCGTCCACCGGTTCCTGGTAGTCGCCTTTCACCCCTCCATTCTCACGCAGACCGCCCGATCCTTCATACATGTGTCTGAGATCGGGGGCGCGGATGCGTGACAGGTGTCGATGGTCCGGGGCGCGGTGGATCCTTAGATTTCACGGTGGTTCTCCGTGCCGTACCGCCGCATACCCCGTATGTAGGGGCATGTCGGGTACGCACTCGATTTCGTACACCTGTGGAGGTGCCCGTGCTGGGTCCCGTGATCCTAGCCGCGTCGCGCAGCGACAAGATGCGCCGTTTCGTCTCGGCGGCCCCCGGCACCAAGCAGGTCGTCGACCGCTTCATCGCGGGCGAGACCGTCGACCACGTCGTGCCGATCATCGTCGACGCCGCCGACAAGGGCCTTGAGGTCACCCTCGACGTGGTGGGCGAGGACATCACCACCGTCGAGCAGTCCCACGCCGCCCGCGACGCCTACCTGGAGCTCATCGGGCGCCTGAAGGACCTGGGCCTCGGCACGAAGGCCGAGATGTCGGTGAAGCTGTCCATGTTCGGCCAGGCGCTGGAGAACGGCCACGAGCTGGCCCTGGCGAATGTCCGCCCCGTCGTCGAGGCCGCCGCCGCGATCGGCACCACGGTCACCCTGGACGCCGAGGACCACACCACCCTCGACTCGATGTTCGCCATCCACGAGGAGCTGCGGAAGGACTTCCCGCAGACCGGCTGCGTCATCCAGTCCTACCTCTTCCGCACCGAGGCCGACGCCCGCCGCCTGGCCGCCGCGGGCAGCCGCGTCCGCATCGTGAAGGGTGCCTACAAGGAGCCCGCCGAGGTCGCGTACCAGGACAAGGCCGAGATCGACAAGGCGTACGTGCGGATCACCCGCATCCTCATGGAGGGCGACGGGTACCCGATGATCGGCTCCCACGACCCGCGGCTGATCTCCATCGCGCAGGAGCTCGCCCGGCGCGCGGGGCGCAAACTGGACGAGTACGAGTTCCAGATGCTGTACGGCATCCGCAGCGACGAGCACCTGCGGCTCGCCGCCGAGGGGCACCGCATGCGCGTGTACACGGCCTACGGCACCGACTGGTACGGCTACTTCATGCGCCGCCTCGCCGAGAAGCCCGCCAACCTGCTCTTCTTCGCCCGCTCCATCCTCACCAAGGGCTGAGCTTCCCCACCCCCTGGACCCTCTTAAGGAGATACGGAACTCATGGACGCTGTGACCCAGGTCCCCGCCCCGGTCAACGAGCCGGTGCACGGCTACGCCCCCGGTTCCCCGGAGCGTGCCCGCCTCGAGGCCAAGCTCAAGGAGCTGGCCGAGAACCCGATCGAGCTGCCGATGACCATCGGCGGCGTCAAGCGCCTCGGCGGCGGCGAGCCCTTCCAGGTCGTGCAGCCGCACAACCACAAGGCCGTCATCGGCACCGGCCGCGGCGCCACGCAGGCGGACGCCCAGGACGCGATCGACGCCGCCCTCGCCGCCGCCCCGGCGTGGCGCGCGATGTCCTTCGACGACCGCGCCGCGATCATCCTGCGCGCCGCCGAGCTGCTCTCCACCACGTGGCGCGAGACCATGGCCGCCTCCACGATGCTGGGCCAGTCCAAGACCGCCCAGCAGGCCGAGATCGACACGCCCTGCGAGCTCGTCGACTTCTGGCGCTTCAACGTCAAGTACGCCCGTGACATGCTCGCCGAGCAGCCCCCGGCGAACTCCACCGGCGTCTGGAACCGCCTGGACCACCGCCCGCTCGAGGGCTTCGTCTACGCGATCACGCCGTTCAACTTCACCGCCATCGCGGGCAACCTCCCCACCGCCCCCGCCCTGATGGGCAACGTGGTCGTGTGGAAGCCGTCCCCGACGCAGACCCACGCCGCCGTGCTGCTTATGCAGCTCCTTGAGGAGGCGGGCCTGCCCAAGGGCGTCATCAACCTCGTCACCGGTGACGGCATCGCGGTCTCCGAGGTCGCCCTGAACCACCGCGACCTGGCCGGCATCCACTTCACCGGCTCCACCCCGACCTTCCAGCACCTGTGGAAGACGGTCGGCGAGAACATCGCCAAGTACCGCACGTATCCGCGCCTCGTCGGTGAGACCGGCGGCAAGGACTTCGTCGTCGCGCACCCGAGCGCCGACCGCGCCGTCCTCAAGACCGCGCTGACCCGTGGCTCCTTCGAGTTCCAGGGCCAGAAGTGCAGCGCCTCGTCGCGTGCCTACATCCCCGCCTCGATCTGGAACGACGGCTTCCGCGAGGAGTTCGCCGCCGAGGTCGACGGCATCAAGATGGGCGACGTCACGGACCTCTCCAACTTCATCGGAGCGGTCATCGACGAGCGCGCGTTCGCCAAGAACAAGGCGGCCATCGACCGTGCCGCGGCCGACCCGACCTGCACCATCGTCGCGGGCGGCAGCTACGACGACTCGGTCGGCTACTTCGTGCGCCCGACCGTCGTGGAGTGCTCGGACCCGGCCAACGAGGTCTTCACCACCGAGTACTTCGGCCCGTTCCTCGCCGTGCACGTGTACGACGACAGCAAGGCCGACGCGTACGAGGAGATGCTGACCCAGATGGAGTCGGTCTCCGACTACGCGCTGACCGGCTCGGTCATCGCGAACGACCGCGCCGCCGCCGCGTACACGATGGAGAAGCTCCGCTACGCCGCGGGCAACTTCTACATCAACGACAAGTCGACCGGTGCCGTCGTCGGCCAGCAGCCCTTCGGCGGCGGCCGTGCCTCCGGCACCAACGACAAGGCCGGTGCCCCGCAGAACCTCCAGCGGTGGACGCTGACCCGCGCCATCAAGGAGACGCTGGTCCCGCCGACCGAGTACGGCTACCCGCACATGGGCTGACGCCCCCTCCGGGCCCCTGCGGCCCGCCCCTGAAC
>NZ_JASKYR010000529.1:0-5504 GCF_041028215.1 Streptomyces flavofungini | reverse complement strand
GCGCTGGATCTCGCGGGCACCGGAGCTGGTGTGGGACTCCCTGCTTCCGACGCTGCTCCTGGTCAACATCGTGATCATGTCGGCGCCGGGGCGGCGAGGGGTGGCCGTGGCTCTCACCGCCGCGCTCACCCTGCCTCTGCTGTGGCGGCGCCGTGCTCCACTCGCGGTGTTCGGCGTCGTGGCCGGTGCGGCTTCCGTCCAGTGGCTCATGGATGTCCCGCTGCCGGCAGACGTCGCCCTGCTGGTGGCGCTCTATACGGTGGCCGCGAACGCGAGCCGACGTGGCACGCTGATCGCCGCCGCCGTCGTGGAGACGGGGGTCGGGCTGGCCTGTCTGCGCTGGGTGCCGGAAGGCGCGTTCCCGACTCCTTTCGTCGCGGCGAGCGCGATGGTCTTCGCGGCCGTGGTCCTGGGGACGAACGTACGGACCAGAGGCGACCTTCTCGTGGCCCTCGAAGAGCGGGCGGACCGACTGGTGCGAGAGCAGGACCAGCAAGCGCGGTTGGCCGCCGCCGAGGAGAGGACCCGTATCACGCGGGAGATGCACGACATCGTCACCCACAACCTGTCCGTCATGGTCGCGCTCACCGACGCCGCCGTCTACGCGCAGCACCGGTCACCGGACAAGGCCACCTCCGCGATGCTCCAGATCTCCGAGACGGGACGGCAGGCCCTGACCGACATGCGACGCTCCCTGGGCATCCTGCGGACCGATGAACCGGAGGCGGAGCGCCACCCGTTGCCCGGCATCACACAACTCCAAGACCTCGCCGACCAGATGTGCGCCGCCGGGCTGCCGACGGACGTCGAGGTCCAGGGCGCTCACGCCCACATACCCGCCACCGCACAACTGACCGTCTACCGCCTGATACAGGAAGCCTTGACCAACTCCCTCAGACACACCCCTGCCGGAACCCGAGCGAAGGTCCGTCTGCGATGCACTCCCGAGATCGTCACAGTCGACGTCACCGACAATGGGCTCCGCCCGCCGCTTCCCGGCCCCACGGGGCCGTCCGGCCACGGCATCCCCGGCATGCGCGAGCGCGCGGCCGCCTACGGGGGAAAGGTGCGGGCAGGACCGCTTCCGGGCGGCGGCTGGGGAGTCAGCACCCGTCTCTTCCTCACCGGCACCGGCACCGGCAGCGGCACGGGCACTGGCACCGGCACCGGTGCCAGCACTGGGATCAGCAGCGAAACGGTGTCCGTATGACGATCCGCATCCTGATCGCCGACGACGAAGCACTGCTCCGTATGGCCTTCGCCACGGTTCTGGAGGCCCAGCCCGACATGGCGCCGGTCGGCGAGGCCGCGGACGGTGACCAGGCCGTGCGCCTTGCCGGGGAGTTGCGCCCCGATGTCGTCCTCATGGACGTCCGGATGCCGGGCACCGACGGGATCGAGGCGACTCGGCGGGTGGTTGAGGCCTCCCCGCGGAGCAGGGTGCTGATCCTGACCACCTTCGACCTGGATGAGTACGCCTTCGCCGGACTCAACGCCGGAGCCTCGGGCTTCCTGCTGAAGAACACCAGACCAGAGGAGTTGCTCACCGCGATACGCAGTGTGTCCGAGGGCGACGCGGTGGTCTCGCCGCGGTTCACCCGCCGTCTGCTGGAGCATCTGCGCCCACACATCCCCGACGGTGGCGGCGGCGCCACGCGCGACAAGCGGCTGGGCCTCCTCAGCGCCCGGGAGCGCGAGGTGCTCGTCCATGTGGGCCGCGGCCGGTCCAACACCGAGATAGCGGCCGCCCTGCACCTCGCGGAGGCCACCGTGAAGTCACATCTGGGGCGCATCCTGCACAAGCTCGAACTTCGTGACCGCATACAGGCGGTGATATTCGCCTACGAGAGCCGCCTGATCCACCGGACCTGACGCTGCCCGCCGCCGACCGGAGCACGGCGGTATTCCGGGCCCGCATGGCAGAAGGGGTGGACCGAGAGTCTCGGTCCACCCCTTCTGGTGCCGCGCTGTCGCACTACAGCGTTGCCTCCTTGCGCCCCGCGAGCCAGGGGTTACGCGTTGGCGCTCTTGTTGACCGGAGCTGAGGTCACGATCGTGGAGAGGACCTCATCGCCGTTCTGAGTACCCGAGACCTTGGTGCGCGCGAAACCGTGCAGGTCGGGCTTCTGTGCTGGGCGGCCTTGTCGCACGGCATCTGGCGACCGCGCACGGAGTGAGCAACGTCCTGCTGGCGGGCCGCCGGGGCGACGACGTACGGCTCGCCGCGCTCGCCACCGACATCGAGCGGCTCGGCGCGAAGGCGGTGACGGCGGGCTGCGACGTGAGCGACCGGACGGAACTCGCCGCACTCCTCGCCACGGTCCGCGACGCGCACGCCCTGACCGCCGTGGTGCACTGCGCGGGCGTCCTGGACGACGGCGTCGTCACGGCCCTCACCCCAGAACGCCTTGACCGGGTGCGGCGGGCCAAGGCCCGGTCCGCCTGGCACCTGCACGAACTGACCCGCGACCTGGACCTGTCCGCGTTCGTGCTCTTCTCCTCGGCGGCAGGGGTGCTCGGCGCGCCGGGTCAGGCCAACTACGCCGCCGCCAACCCCTTCCTCGACGCCCTGGCCCACCACCGCAGGGCGACCGGGCTGCCCGGGACGGCGCTGGCCTGCGGGCCCTGGGACCTGTCCGGGGGCGTGGCGGGCGAGGCCGAGCTGCGCAGGACGGCCCGCGGCGGGGTGGCGGCGGTGACGCCCGAGGAGGGCCTCGCGCTGTTCGACGCGGCCGTAGGCATGGCCGAGCCGGTGCTGGTGCCGCTGCCTCTGGACCGACGGCGGCTGCGTTCCCTGGTGGCCACCGCGCACCCGGAACTGCCGGTGGCGCTGCGCGGCCTCGTCCCCTCCGCGCCCGTACCGGAGCGCGGGCCGCTCACCCCGCGCCGCACGGAACGGCCGGATGCCGTCACCCCCGCCCGGCTCGCCGGGACGACGGCCGCCGCACGGACGGACGCCCTGAGCGAACTGGTCCACGCCACGGCCGCCTCCGTGCTCGGCTTCTCCTCGCCGGCCGCCATCGAGGACGACGCCTCCTTCCCCGAGCTGGGGCTCGACTCGCTGACCGCGGTCGAACCGCGCAACCGCCTGGCGACGGGGACCGGCCTGAGCCTGTCGGCGACCGTGGTGTTCGACCACCCCACGCCCGCCGCCCTGACCGGTCACCTGGAGCGGGAACTCGCCGCCGCTCCCGCTGTGCCCCGGGCCGCGCCGCCGTCCGCCGTCGAGGGAATCGGCGCGCTGTTCCGGCAGGCGCGTGCGGCGGGCCGGGTCCTCGACGGCATCGCGCTGCTGAGGGCGGCGTCCCGCATCCTGCCGTCGTTCGCCGACGCCACCGAACCGGCCCGGCCACCACGGCCAATGAGCCTGGCACGCGGCACCGCGCCCACCACACTCATCTGCTTCCCCGCTGTGGTGGCGCTGTCGGGAGCGCACCAGTACGCGCGCTTCGCCGCGGCGCTGCGCGGTCAGCGGGACGTGGTCGCCCCCCCCAGCCCGGTTTCAGGCCGGGGGAGCCGCTGCCCGCCCACCTCGACGCGGTGGTCGAGGCGCAGACCGCGGCCGTCCGCGCGTACACCGGCGGCGGACCCGTCGCCCTGCTCGGCTGCTCCTCGGGCGGCTGGGTGGCGCACGCGGTGGCCGAGCGGCTCGAGCGCCTGGGCGAGGGGCCGCGGGTTGTGGTGCTGCTCGACACCTACCTCCAGGACGAGATGAGCCCCGAGACGGCTACCGCCCTCACCGAGGGGCTGTTCGAGCGGCGTGGCACCCAGGCCACCGAGGAGGACGCCACCTCACTGGCCGCCATGGGCGCCTGCTTCCGGGTCTTCGAGGAGTGGTCACCGGGAGCGGTCCAGGCCCCGACGCTCTTCCTGCGGGCCCGTGACGAGCTCTTTGGAGCACCGGCCCTCGGCGGGAGTACCGACCTCGTCCGGAGCGTGCCCGGCGACCACTTCACGATGCTCGAAGAGCACGCCGAGCATGCGGCGCAAGCCGTCCACACCTGGCTCGCCGAGGCAGCGGAAGAGCCGCGTCCGAGCCCTGTCACACCGAAGAGGAGCGATCGGCATGTCTGATGCGCGGAGCACCGGAACCACCGTCGTCACGGTGGACCTGATCCACCGGGCCTACGCCGCACTGGTCTCCCGCGACCGCGAGCGCGCGCTGGAGTACTGGTCCGAGGACGTCCGGTTCCTCGTGCCCGGCCAGCACGTGGAGGCCGATTGGCGCGTGGGCCTCGACTCCCTGCTCGACTTCCGCCGCGCGGTGGACGAGGCGTCGGGGCTGACGTTCACCGCCGAACTGCTCACCACGATGATCAACGGCCAGGAGTCGATGGACGTGGTCAAGGTGCACGCCGTACGGGCCGGTGCCTCTCCCGGGAGCACCTCGCTCTTCGACGTGCTCGACGGGCGGTCCGTCCAGGTGTCCCGCTGGTCGCGGGGGCGCGTCGTCGAGGGGTACGCCGGGTGGTTCGGCGACGGCGCGGCCCACTACGACCAGTGGTGGTCGCCCATCGGACCGGACGGCGAACGCCGGGACGCGCCGCCCGCCACCAAGCCCCGGGACTGACCGCGGTACCCGCCCCCGTCGTCGACACGAGCGCGGGATCAGGCTTTGCCGCCGGGTCCCGCGCTCGTCGCGTCGCCCTGGAGCGCACGCGTACGCCTGTGACAGAACGAAGACGTCGCGGTGGACCGCCTGTAACTCGGTGCGGGATACAAATATTTCAGACCGCACGCACCGCGCTACGCAGTCATCTGCTTCGCGGCCACTGATACGCAGCCAGTTCTGGGGGACCCCATGAAGTGCACCCGCATGACCGCTCTCGCCGCCATCGGCGTCGCCGCCACCCTCTCCCTCACCGCCTGCAACGGGGACGACTCCGGGACGAAGTCGTCCTCCAAGGGCTCCTCGAATTCCTCCTCTTCCTCTTCCTCTTCCTCTTCCTCTTCCTCGTCCTCGTCCGACGACAGTGGCGCGAAGTCGCAGGGCGGCTCGGAGTCCGGCACCGGGAAGTCGGGGACCGGTGACGACTCCAAGGCCGGGTCCGGCGCGGCGAACGGTACGACGGGCACCAGCGGCAAGGTGACCTTCTGCAAGACGGAGGACCTGGCCATCGACGCCAGGGACGCCGCGCCCGACGAGAGCGCGGGCCGGATCGACATCACCATGGTCAACAGGGGTGCGACCACCTGCTCGGCGACGGGATTCGCGGGTGTCGACATCAAGGACGCCGACCACACGTCGAGCCCCATCGAGCGGGGCCGGGCCCAGCCGCGTGTCACCGTCCTGAAGCCCGGCGACGCCGCCGTCTTCAACCTCGCCTACGACATCGACAGCAGCGGCGACAGCCTCGCGTCCCCGACCGACATCGAGGTGACGCCCCCGAACGAGACCCACTCCGTGACGCTGAAGTGGCCGGAGGGAGCGGGGGCCATCAAGGGCGCCTACACCGACGTCCAGGTCTACCCCACGCACACCACCAAGTAGGGCGGGCGGGGGA
>NZ_JASKYR010000528.1:0-5619 GCF_041028215.1 Streptomyces flavofungini | reverse complement strand
CTGCTCACCCCCGCCCACCAGTTCCCCACCGGCGTCGTGCTCGGCGGTGAGCGGCGCCGCGAGCTGGTGGAGTGGGCGCGCGAGGGCGGCCTCGTCATCGAGGACGACTACGACGCCGAGCACCGCTACGACCGCCCCGCCGTTCCCGCGCTCCGCGCCCAGCTCCCCGAACACGTCTGCTACACCGGCAGCGTCTCCAAGCTCCTCGCGCCCGCCCTGCGCCTCGGCTGGCTGCTCGCGCCGCGCGCGTACCGCCCCGCGCTCCTCGACGTCAAGCGCCTGACCGACCTCGGCAACGCCGCGCTCCCGCAACTGGTCCTCGCCCGCATGATGGAATCGGGCGACCTGGAGCGCCATCTGCGCCTCATCCGCAGGCACCACAGGCGCCGCAGGGACGCGATGATCGCGGCGATCCGCACGCACCTGCCCGGCGCCGTCGTGCACGGCGCGGCGGCGGGACTGCATCTGACGATCACGTGGGAGAGCGCGGAGGAGGGCGTCGACGGTGCCCTCGCCACCGCCGCCCTCGGCCGGGGCGTCAAGGTCCAGCCCCTGTCCTGGCACACCCAGCGCCCGCACCGCCCGGGTCTCGTCCTCGGCTACGCGGCCACCGGCCCGACGGGCGTCACGGAGGGCGTGGCCGTACTGGGCGAGCTGGCGCGGGCCGCCGCCGCACGGGGCGGAGCGCCCTACGGGAGGCTTGCCGAGACGCCCTGAGGAAGGCTCAGCGAGACCCCTGAGGGAGGCTCAGCGAGGCGCCCTGAGGGAGGGCTCAGCGAGGCGCGCTCGTGGAACCCCGCACCATCAGCTCCCCGTGCACCGTGGCCACCCCGCCGGGCGGCGGCTTCTCCTTGCCCATGGCGATGCGGCCCGCCCGCGCCCCCGCCTCGTGCAGCGGCAGCCGCACCGTCGTCAGGGCGGGCMCGGCGTCGATGCTGAAGGGGAGGTCGTCGAAGCCCGCCACGGAGACGTCGTCCGGGATGCGCAGGCCCTTGTCCCGCAGGGCCGCGCAGGCACCGAGCGCCACCGTGTCGTTGGCGGCGACCACGGCGGTCAGATCCGGGGCGCGGCGCAGGAGTTCCTCGGTGGCGTCGTAGCCGGAGCGGCGGTCGTAGGGGCCGTGCACGGTGAGCGCCGGGTCGTCCGCGACGCCGTGCGCGGCGAGCGCCGCCCGGTGGCCCTCCAGGCGGTGCCGGGTGGTGGTGCGCTCCTCCGGGCCCGCGATGTAGCCGACGCGGCGGTGGCCGAGGCCGAGCAGGTGCTCGGTGATCCGCCGCCCGCCGCCGCGGTTGTCGAAGGTGAGCGCCACGGCGTCCGCCCCGGCGGAGGGCGGCCTGCCGCAGAGCACCACCCGCGCGCCCGCCTCCGCGAGGCGCCGCAGCTTCCCGGTCATCGCGGCGGCGTGGTCCGGGTCCTCCACCGCGCCGCCGGTGATGACCACGGCCGCGGCGCGCTGGCGCTGGAGGAGCGTGAGGTAGGTCAGCTCGCGCTCGGGGGAGCCGCCCGTGTTGCACACCACGGCCATCCGTTCGCCGCCCGCGCGCCCGCCGGGACCGCCGATCTCGGACTGGACCGCGCCCGCCATGATCCCGAAGAAGGGGTCCGCGATGTCGTTGACCAGGATGCCGACCAGGTCCGACGTGGCCGCGGCGAGGGAGCTCGCGGGTCCGTTCAGGACGTAGTCGAGGTCGTCGACCGCGCGCAGGACGCGCTCCCGCGTGGCGGCGGCCACGGGGTAGTTGCCGTTCAGTACGCGGGAGACGGTGGCGGGGGAGACCTGCGCGCGGGCCGCCACGTCCGCCAGGGTCACGGTCATCTGTTCGTCCTTTGGTCAGAGCCGCTCTCACTGCCCTGGTCCGGAGCTCTTGTCCGAACCTTGTGCGGCAGGCTAGCTTCTGTCTAGATAGAAAGCGCTTGCTACGCACCTACGGAGGGACTTTCGTGACACGCAAGACGGTGCGCATCGCCATGAACGGCGTCACGGGACGCATGGGCCACCGCCAGCACCTGGTCCGCTCGATCCTGGCCCTCCGCGAACAGGGCGGCCTCGACATCGGCGAGGGCACCGTGCTGTGGCCCGAGCCGGTCCTGGTGGGCCGCAGGGAGGACGCACTGCGCTCGCTCGCCGCGCGGCACGGCCTGGAGCACTTCACGACCGACCTCGACGCCGTACTCGCCGACCCGTCCGTCGACATCTACTTCGACGCGCAGGTCACCTCCGCGCGCGAGGACGCCCTCAAGCGCGCCATCGCCGCGGGCAAGCACATCTACACCGAGAAGCCGAGCGCCACCGGTCTCTCCGGCGCCCTGGGTCTTGCCCGCCTCGCCAGGGACGCGGGCATCAAGCACGGCGTCGTCCAGGACAAGCTCTTTCTGCCGGGCCTGCTGAAGCTGAAGCGGCTCATCGACGGCGGCTTCTTCGGGCGCGTCCTCTCGGTGCGCGGCGAGTTCGGCTACTGGGTCTTCGAGGGCGACTGGCAGCCCGCCCAGCGCCCCTCCTGGAACTACCGCGCGGAGGACGGCGGCGGCATCGTCGTCGACATGTTCCCGCACTGGGAGTACGTCCTGCACGAGCTGTTCGGCCGCGTGCGCACCGTCCAGGCGCTCACCGCCACGCACATCCCGCAGCGCTGGGACGAGCGGGACAAGCCCTACGACGCCACCGCCGACGACGCCGCGTACGGCATCTTCGAACTCGACGGCGGTGCCGTCGCGCAGATCAACTCCTCCTGGACGGTGCGCGTCAACCGCGACGAACTGGTGGAGTTCCAGGTCGACGGCACCGAGGGCTCGGCCGTCGCGGGCCTGCGCAACTGCCGGGCCCAGCACCGCAGCGCCACGCCGAAGCCGGTGTGGAACCCGGACCTGCCGGTCACCCACTCCTTCCGCGACCAGTGGCAGGAGATCCCGGACAACGAAGGCCCCGAGGGCTTCGACAACGGCTTCAAGGCCCAGTGGGAGCTCTTCCTGAAGCACGTCTACGCGGACGCCCCCTACCGCTGGGACCTCCTCGCGGGCGCGCGCGGCGTGCAGCTCGCCGAACTGGGCCTGCGCTCCTCGGCCGAGGGCCGCCGCGTCGACGTGCCGGAGATCGCGCTGTGAGCACCGTCCTGCTCCCGGCCGCGGGCGGCGGCACGCGCGCGTACACCCCGGGCGGCGGCACGCGCGCGTACTCCTCGGGCACGGGGACGGGGACAGGCGCGAGCACGGGGACAGGCGTGAGCACGGGGACGGGCACGGGGCACGCGCGCGTGGCGGCCGGTTCCGGTGGCGCCCCGCCGCTCACCTCCCGCACCGTCTTCTCCGCCGCGCACGTCGTCGCCGACCCGTTCGCGGACGTCTCCCCGGACGGCCCCGCCGCCGTCGACTGGGACGCCACGCTCGCCTTCCGCCGCCACCTCTGGTCGCACGGCCTCGGCGTCGCGGAGGCCATGGACACCGCCCAGCGCGGCATGGGCCTCGACTGGCCGTGCGCCGCCGAGCTGATCCGCCGCTCGGCCGCCGAGGCGAAGGCGGTCGGCGGGCGCGTCGCCTGCGGCGTCGGCACCGACCAACTGGCCACGCCCGCGAAGCTGCCGCGGGTCGTCGAGGCGTACGAGGAGCAGCTCGCGCTCGTCGAGGCGTCCGGTGCCCAGGCGATCCTGATGGCGTCGCGGGCCCTCGCGGCGGCGGCCGAGTCGCCGGACGACTACCTCACGACGTACGGCGAACTGCTGCGCCAGGCGCGCGAGCCGGTGATCCTGCACTGGCTCGGCCCCATGTTCGACCCCGCCCTTGAGGGCTACTGGGGCGCGAAGGACCTGGACGCCGCCACCGAGACGTTCCTGGAGGTCATCGCCGCCCATCCCGACAAGGTTGACGGCATCAAGGTCTCGCTCCTGGACGCCGGGCGCGAGATCGCCCTGCGCCGCCGCCTGCCGGAGGGCGTGCGCTGCTACACCGGCGACGACTTCCACTACCCCGAGCTGATCGCGGGCGACGACCACGGCTTCAGCCACGCGCTGCTCGGCATCTTCGACCCGCTCGGGCCCCTGGCGGCCGAGGCGGTGCGGGCCCTGGACACCGGGGACGCGGCGGCCTTCCGCGCGCTGCTCGACCCCACCGTCGAGCTCTCCCGCCACCTCTTCCAGGCGCCCACCCGCTACTACAAGACCGGCGTGGTGTTCCTCGCCTGGCTGGCCGGGCACCAGAGCCACTTCTCCATGGTGGGCGGCCTCCAGTCGGCCCGCTCCCTGCCGCATCTGGCCCGCGCCTACGAACTCGCCGACAAGCTCGGCCTGTTCCCCGACCCGGACCTCGCCGCCGCCCGTGTGCGGGCCCTGCTCACTGTCCACGGAGTGCCCCAATGAGCGATCCCCTGCCGTCCTCGCGGCCTGTGCGGCCTTCGCGGCTGAGCGTCAACCAGGAGACCGTCAAGCAGTGGTCCCTGCCCGAACTGGCCGAGGGCTGCGCCAAGGAGGGCATCGGATCGGTCGGCCTGTGGCGCGCACCCGTCCAGGAGTACGGGGTCGAGCGCGCTGCCCGGCTGATGCGGGACGCCGGGCTCACCGTGACCAGCCTGTGCCGGGGCGGCTTCCTCACGGACCCTTCGGGGGCCACGCGCGCGCGTGCCCTGGACGACAACCGCGCGGCGATCGACGAGGCGGCGGTGCTCGGTACCGACACCCTGGTCCTGGTCTCGGGAGGCCTGCCGCCGGGCGACAAGGACCTCGTGGGCGCCCGGGAGCGCGTCGCGGACGCCCTGGCCGTCCTCGGGCCCTGTGCCGAGGAGCGGGGTGTGCGCCTCGCCATCGAGCCGCTGCACCCGATGTTCGCCTCGGACCGCTGCGTCGTCTCCACCCTGGGCCAGGCGCTGGACCTGGCGGAACGCTTCCCCGCGCACCAGGTGGGCGTCGTCGTGGACACGTACCACGTCTGGTGGGACGACCAGGCGCCCACCCAGATCGTCCGCGCGGGCGCGGGCGGCCGTCTGCACGCCTTCCAGCTCGCGGACTGGATCACCCCGCTCCCCGCCGGAGTCCTGCTCGGCCGGGGCCAACTGGGCGACGGCTGCGTCCACTTCAGATCCTTCCGCGAGCTGGTGGACGCCACCGGCTTCACCGGACCGATCGAGGTCGAGATCTTCAACGAGGAGCTGTGGTCGCGGGACGGCACGGAGGTGCTGCGGGAGACGGCGGAACGCTTCCGTACGTACGCGTGAGTCGTTGGGCGCGGGGGCCGGTGACCAGTGGCCGGTGAGGCAGGGGCCGCAGGCCCCGGGGCGGGAGGCGGCCCCGTGCTCGCGCACGCGTGCGTGCCGCTTCATGCGGCGGGCGCCGAGCGCCCGCCGGACCGCGCAGGTACCCGCGTCCGCGTGGGCCGCGAGGCCATCGGACCGGTGGGCTACTTCCTGCCGCCCAGGATCTGGCCCAGCAGGTCGCCGAGGCCGCCGCCGGAGGGCTTCGCGGCGCCGGGGGACCTCGTCCGGGACGCCCGCTTGGAGAGCACCGCGAGCACGACCGGGATGAGCATCTCGATGACGCGGGTGACGGTCGCCGCGGGCAGACCGGTCTTCTTGGCGACCGCGTTGGCCACCGGGCGGCTCATCTTCGCGAGCACGCCGGACATCATCCCGCCGGC
>NZ_JASKYR010000527.1:0-5179 GCF_041028215.1 Streptomyces flavofungini | reverse complement strand
CCACGGCATTGGCCGCGGCGGGGCGCGGGATCTCGGCGGCCTCGGGGCGCGGGGCGGCGACCGGCGCCTTCTTGGTCTGCCCCGAGGGCGCGGGGGCGGGCACGGGGTGCGTGGTCAGCCAGCGCCGGATGGCGATCCGCGCGGCGGGCGTGCGGGCGTGCTCCAGCCACTCGCGGGACGGCCCGGCGGCGGTGTCCTGGCCCAGGAGGAGCTGCACGGTGTCGCCGTCGCGCAGCACCGTGCTGAGCGTCGCGAGGCGGCCGTTGACCCGGGCTCCGATGCAGGCGTGGGCGTCCTCGCCGTACTGGGCGTAGGCGGCGTCCACACAGCTGGCGCCCGCGGGCAGGCCGAGGGTGCCGCCGTCGGACCGGAAGACGGTGATCTCGCGGTCCTGGGCGAGGTCCTCGCGCAGCGTCGACCAGAAGGTGTCGGGGTCCGGCGCCGCCTGCTGCCAGTCGAGGAGCCGGGAGAGCCAGCCGGGCCTGGTGGGGTCCACGCGCTCGTCGTCGGCGCCTTCGGCCGACTCCTCCGCGGGCGGGGCGTAGGGATTGCGCAGGGCGACGACACCGGCCTCGGCGACCCGGTGCATCTGGTGGGTGCGGATGAGGACCTCGGAGACCTCTCCGTCCGGGCGGGCCACGGCGGTGTGCAGGGACTGGTAGAGGTTGAACTTCGGTACGGCGATGAAGTCCTTGAACTCCGAGACCACCGGTGTGAAGCAGGTGTGCAGCTCGCCGAGGACTCCGTAGCAGTCGGCGTCCTCGTTCACGAGGACGAGGAGGCGGCCGTAGTCCGAGGCGCGCATCTCGCCGCGTTTACGGCGCACGCGGTGGACGGAGACGAAGTGCCGCGGCCTGATGAGGACCTCCGCCGTGATGCCCGCTTCGCGCAGCACACCGCGCACCTCGTCCGCGATGTCGCCGAGGGAGTCGGCCTCCGTCTCGGCGTTGGCCGTGATCAAGGCCTTCACCTCGGCGTACTCCTCGGGGTGGAGGATCGCGAAGACGAGGTCCTCCAGCTCGGTCTTGAGCGCCTGGACGCCCAGGCGCTCGGCGAGCGGGATGAGCACGTCCCGGGTCACCTTGGCGATTCGGGCCTGTTTCTCGGGCCGCATCACCCCCAGGGTGCGCATGTTGTGCAGCCGGTCGGCCAGCTTGATCGACATCACGCGTACGTCGTTGCCGGTGGCGACCAGCATTTTGCGGAAGGTCTCCGGCTCGGCGGCCGCTCCGTAGTCCACCTTTTCCAGCTTGGTGACGCCGTCGACGAGATAGCACACGTCGTCGCCGAACTCGGCGCGCACCTGGTCGAGCGTCACCTCCGTGTCCTCGACGGTGTCGTGCAGCAGGGACGCGGTCAGCGTCGTGATCTCGGCGCCGAGCTGGGCCAGGATGAGCGTGACGGCCAGCGGGTGTGTGATGTACGGCTCGCCGCTCTTACGCATCTGGCCGCGGTGCGAGGACTCCGCGAGGACATAGGCGCGGCGCAGCGGCTCGAGGTCGGCGTCGGGATAGTGGGCCCGGTGGGCCTCCGCCACATGGCCGATCGCGTCGGGCAGCCGGTCCCGGGTCGCCGAGCCCAGCAGGGCGGCCCTGCCGAGCCTGCGCAGGTCGAGACGGGCCCGGCCGCGCCTGCGCTGGACCCCGGGCGTCACGGGGCCGGGCGTGGCTGGGTTCGTGGCCTCCGCACTCATGGGCACCTCCGGCTGCGTCGACCGGCGGGGGACGGACGCTGGCTTACTCCGTCCGGGCCGGTGCTTGATGCTACCGAGCCCATCACGCGGTGCTGACCGCCTCTCGCCGAGCGTGAAACGGATCACCCATTCGAGCGACAGTTCACGCGGATGCCGTTTCGAGCCATTCGGCCATGATCTCACCCTCGGCGAGGATCACGGCGGGCCCCGTCATCTCGATCTCCCCGTCGGCCCGCTCGGTGATCACCACGCGGCCGCCCGGCAGGTCGACCGTGTACGTGACCGGGGCGCCGGTCGCGGCCGGGTCCGCACCGTCCCTGCGGGCCGCCGCCACGGCCACGGCGCACGCGCCCGTGCCGCACGAGCGGGTCTCGCCCACGCCGCGCTCGTGCACCCGCATGGCGACGTGGCGCGGGGCGCGCTCCACGACGAACTCCACGTTCACCCCGTCCGGGTAGGCCGAGGCGGGGCTGAAGGGCGGCGGGTCGTAGAGGTTCCCCGCGTCGGCGAGGTCGGCCACGAAGGCGACGGCGTGCGGATTGCCCATGTTCACGTTGCGCGCGGGCCAGTGGTGGTCCCCCACCGAGACCGTGACGTCCCCCTCGGGGAGGAGGGCCTTGCCCATGCCGACGGTGATCTCGCCGCCGGACTCCGCCTTGGCGATGTGCACGGTCTTGACGCCGCCGCGCGTGGCCACCGCCAGGTCGCCCTCGCCGACGAGCCCCGCGTGCTGGAGGTACCGCGCGAAGACCCGCACTCCATTGCCGCACATCTCGGCGACCGAGCCGTCGCCGTTGCGATAGTCCATGAACCACTCGGCCCGGTCCGCGAGGTGGCGCGCCTCGGGGTGGGCGGCGGAGCGGACCACGTGCAGCAGGCCGTCGCCGCCGATGCCCGCGCGCCGGTCGCACAGGGCGGCGACGGCGGCCGGGGGCAGCTCGACGGTGTTGTCCGGGTCCGGGATGATCACGAAGTCGTTCTCGGTCCCGTGCCCCTTGAGGAAGGCGATCCGCGTGCTCATTCCTCGATCGTACGGGGTGGGTACGACATGTCCGCCGGGCGGTGCGGGTCAGCGGAGGCGGGCCACGCGCCAGACGGCGAGGACGGCGACGCCGACGAAGAGCAGGGCGTAGCCGGAGACGACCCGCCAGTCCGGGCGGCGGCCCGAGCCGCGCTCGGGCAGGCCCGGCAGGGTGTGGCCCACCCGGCGGGCGGCCATCATGCCCCAGCCGGCCGCGCAGGAGCTGATGAGCAGCCCCAGCATGGCGACCACGGCACCGCCGTCGCCGAACTCGAAGGCCAGCGGGAAGGCGAACATCAGCGAGCCGACGGCGGCGAGTATCACGATGGGCGCGAGCTGCCAGATGCGCAGCCGCCGCTGCGGACGCAGCTCGACCTCGACCTCGGCCGCCGGGGACAGTTCGTCCGCGCCGGGGCCGTCGTCCGTCACACCGCCGGAGACCTCGTCGGGCCCGTCGGGGCTCAGCTGCTCTCCGCCGTCATGTGCGGTGTCACGAGGGCCGGCCTCCATCGCCACGCGCCCTCCCACTTCGGACTCCACCGGTCGATCGATGGTCGATGATGGCACGTCGTCAGGGGCCCGGATGACCGCCGGAGCGTCCCGATGCCATCACGTGATCAGGCTGTGACCGGTCGTTCGATCAGCGCCATCGCGTGTCCGGGAAGTTCCCCGCGGTCGGCCGCCGCGCCGCTCAACCAGTGGACTCTCGGGTCCCTGCGGAACCACGAGTCCTGGCGCCGGGCGAAGCGTTTGGTGGCACGCACGGTCTCCGCGCGCGCCTCGTCCTCGGTGCACTCCCCCGCGAGGGCCGTGAGCACCTGCTGGTAGCCGAGCGCCCGGGACGCCGTACGTCCCTCGCGCAGACCCTGTCCGGCCAGCGTGCGCACCTCGTCGACCAGGCCCGCCTCCCACATGCGGTCCACGCGCGTGGCGATGCGTTCGTCGAGCTCCGGCCGGGCCACGTCCACGCCGATCTGGACCGTGTCGTAGACGGATTCGTGGCCGGGGAGGTTGGCGGTGAAGGGCTTGCCGGTGATCTCGATGACCTCAAGGGCGCGCACGATCCGGCGGCCGTTGCTCGGCAGGATCGCCCGTCCCGCTCCCGGGTCGGCGGCGGCCAGGCGGGCGTGCAGCGCTCCGGGGCCGCGCAGCGCGAGCTCCTCCTCCAGGCGGGCCCGTACCTCCGGGTCCGTACCGGGGAACTCCAGGTGGTCGACGGCGCCCCGTACGTAGAGTCCGGAACCGCCCACCAGGATCGGCCAGCGCCCTTCGGCCAGGAGGCCGTCGATCCGCGCGCGGGCCAGCTTCTGGTACTCGGCGACGCTCGCCGCCTCCGTCACGTCCCAGATGTCCAGGAGGTGGTGGGGCACGCCGTCGCGCTCCTCGGGCGTCAGCTTGGCGGTGCCGATGTCCATCCCGCGGTAGAGCTGCATGGAGTCGGCGTTGACGACCTCGCCGCCGAGACGCTGGGCGAGGAAGACACCGAGATCGGACTTGCCCGCCGCGGTGGGACCGACGACGGCGATGACCCGCGGGGCGGGGGCTGCACTACTCACCGCCCCAGTCTCGCAAATCCCACGGCTACTTCCCGAACGAGTTACGTGACGGTACGGCTTCGGGGTCGTTGCCTGTTGCGAGGTTCCAGCCGCCGGTTTCGAGGACCGATGGCCCGGGCGAAGCAATGAGACGCTCCGGGCGGCGCGGGATTTCGCCCACACGAGTAACGTATGGAGTAGATATGGGCGTTTTTGCACGTTTCCGCCGGAAGGCCAAGGGCGGCGACGAGGAGTCAACCGCCGATTCGGCCGCCGCCACACAGACGGCCGAACCGGCGGCCGAGGAGGTATCCGCCACCGTCTCCGCCACCGCTGACGAGGCTCCGGAGGCCCCTTCGACCGAGGAGAAGCCGGTCGCGGAAGGGTTGGACGCGGACTCCAGGAGCGTCTCCGGAAGCGCCGCCGAGACCGCCGCCGAGACCGCCTCCGGGACCGCCGGGCACGACAAGGCCACGCAGACCGCGGAGGCCGCCACGACCGCCGAGACGGATGCGGCGGACGCGGCGGACCCGGCGGAGGGCGTGGAGATCCCGAAGCAGCAGTCGGCCGAGGAAGCGGCCGACAACGAAGCGGACGAGGGCGCCCGCAAGTAGCCCTCGCGCGAAGGAAGGTGGATGGTCCATGGGCTTCCTGGAGCAGCTGAAAGCCAAGCTCGGCCCTGCAAAGAGCAAGGTCTCGGACCTCGCGCAGCAGCACGGGGACAAGATCGACCAGGGTCTGGAGAAGGCCGCGAAAGTGGTCGACGAGAAGACCAAGGGCAAGTACAGCGACAAGATCCAGACGGGTACCGGCAAGGCCAAGGAAGCCGTCTAACTTCCTGCCGCGTAGGACGACGGCGGCAAGGACGACGGCGGCAAGGGCGACCGCCTTGCCGCGCAGGACGACGGCTTCCTTGGCCTTGCCGGTACC
>NZ_JASKYR010000526.1:0-5194 GCF_041028215.1 Streptomyces flavofungini | reverse complement strand
GCCCGCGGGCGCGCAGGTCCGGCAGATCTTCACCGACTGCGTGCGCGACGCGAAGATCGCGGGCCCCGCCTTCGCCGCCAACGACGTGAACCTCGCCGCGCTCGCCGAGCACCGCCACGGCGCGGGGCGCGGCGCGCGGGACCTGCTCTGCGTGGCGACCGGACACCGTGGCGTCGGCGGCGCCCTGGTCCTCGACGGCCGTCTGCACACCGGGAGTTCGGGTCTCGCCCTGGAGGTCGGCCACCTCACGGTGAACCCCGAGGGGCGGCCCTGCTACTGCGGCAGCCGCGGCTGCCTCGACGTCGAGACCGACCCGCTGGCCTTCCTGACGGAGGCGGGGCGGGAGCCCGGTCCCGAGGGGCTGCTCGTACAGGCCCGGCAGCTGCTGCGCGACGCGTACGCAGACCCCGCCGTGCGCGCCGCGGCCGAGGCACTGATCGACCGGCTCGGCCTCGGGCTCGCGGGTCTGGTCAACATCCTCAACCCGGACCGCATCATCCTGGGCGGCCTGCACCGCGCCCTCCTTGAGGCGGACCCCGAGCGGCTGCGTGCCGTCGTCGCGGACCGGTCGCTCTGGGGGCGCAGCGGCGGCGTCCCGATCCTGGCGTGCACGCTGGACCACAACAGCCTGGTGGGGGCCGCCGAGCTGGCCTGGCAGCCGGTGCTCGACGACCCCCTGGGCGCCCTGGGATAGCGCCTCACACGGTTTCCGCCAGATCCGGCGCGGTCTCGCGCCCAGCCGTGCCGGGAGCCGTCGCGGACGCGCCCGGAGCCACCCCGGCCACCCCGGTCGTGCCGGGCGCCTTCCCGGCCCCGGCCCGGCGGCGCGGCAGGTCAGGCACCAGCGTGCCGAGGCCGAGCAGGGCGAGACCGGCGCCGATCCACAGCGGTGCCCGCAGGCCGAAGGCGTCGATCGCGGGGCCCCCGGCGGAGGTGGCGATGATGATGCCGAGGGTGATGAACGACGAGTGGACGGTGTTGACCAGCGGACGCGCGTTGCCGGTGCGCTGTACGCGGGTCACCAGGGCCGGGTTCATCGTCACCCCGACCAGCCCGATCCCCGTCATCAGCACCACCGCGGCGACGGGAAGGTGGGCGAAGAGCGCGAACCCCGTGAGGAAGACCAGGTTCAGCGCGAGGCCGGTCACCAGGACCGGGATCGTACGGCGGTCGGCGAACCGTCCCACGACCGTGTTGCCGACGACGGTGGCCGCCCCGTACGCGATGAGCAGGAGCGGCACCGTGCCCGTGGAGAAGCCGGTGATCTCGGTGAGGACCGGGTTCAGATAGCTGAAGGCGGAGAAGGTCGCACCGATGACGAAGGTGCTGGTGGTGAGGGTGAGCCAGAGCCGTGGGCTGCGGAAGGCGCCCAGCTCCTGACGGAGGCCGCCGCTCGCTCCGGCGCCGTCGTCGGTGCCGGGCACTCCGGCGAGTGTGGCCAGGGCGGCGAGCACGGTCAGGGCCGTGATGGTCCAGAACGCCGCGCGCCAGCCGAAGTGTTCGCCGACGACCGTGGAGAGCGGCAGGCCGAGCAGCGTGCCGAGCATCAGCCCGTTGAGTGCCACGGCGACGGCGCGGCCCCGCACCTCGGGCCGGGTGATGCGGGAGGCGAGTGAGATGGAGACGCCGAGGAAGGCCTGCGAGGCGATGCCGGTGAGTACGCGGGCGACCAGCATGGTGCGGTAGTCGGGGGCGAGGGCGGCCAGCACGTTGCCCGCCAGGAAGACGCCGAACAGCAGCATCAGCGCGCTTTTCTGACGCATTCTCAGGACAGCGACGGTGAGGAAAGGGCCGCCGAGGGCCATCGCGGCGGCGAAGGCGGTGATGAGGTAGCCGATCTCGGGAATCGTGGCGTCGAGCCCCCGGGCCATCTGGGGCATGAGTCCGGCGACCACGAATTCGCTGGTCACCATGGCGAAGATGCCGAGGGCCAGTACGTACACGGCGCGGGGCATGGCGTCGTACTCCTGTCGGTGTGGAGTGGGGTGAGTGAGGCGGTGTTTTAGATAGGTCAGTACAAAATCTGGGCATGCGAAGGCGGCCCTCGTCGGCCGCCCGGGGTCAGCGCGCCGCGAGCGCGTCGAGCGCGGTCTCCGCGATGGCTTCGAGTGCGGGCCGGTCGGCGCCGCCCTGGGCCGAGACGCGCATGCCGCCGATGACGGCGTTGAGGTACCGGGCGAGGGTGTCGGCGTCCCGGTCTGCGGTGATGTCGCCGTCCCGCTGTCCGGACCGGATCGCGGCCCCCAGTGCGGCGAGCCGTTTCGCGAGGTCCCGCTCCAGCATCGCGGCGGCCTCCGCGTCGCGCGCGGCGAGTTCGACCGTGGTGTTGACGGTGAGGCAGCCGATGCTGTGCCCGTTCTCGCGCTGTTCGAACTCTCCGTCGATCACCCGCGTGAACAGTGCCCGCAGCCGCTCGGTGGCCGGTCGCTGCACGTCCTCCAGGATGTCGAGCTGGCCGGTGTTCATGGCGTCCATGTAGCGCGCGAGGGCGCGCCGGAACAGGTCGTGCTTGCTGTTGAAGGTGTTGTAGATGCTGCTGCGGCCCAGGCCGGTGGCGTCGCAGAGGTCCTGGGTCGAGGTGGCTTCGTAGCCCTTCACCCAGAACGCGCGCATCGCCGCGTCCAGGGCCCGTTCCTCGTCGAATGTCCTCGGTCGGGCCATGCGGGAACCGTACCGGTTTTGGAACGTGCAGTGCAATACGTGGTGGGGGTTGCGGACCCGGGCGGCCGGGGGAGATGGTGTTACCGATAACCGCGAGCTACCGGTAACGACCGGGGGTGAGAGCACCGTACGAAGGAGTCATGGACGTGCGCTGGAACCTGCCGGAGGAGTTCGAGACGGCCGACGGACGCGTGCGGTGGGCGTCGTCCGGGCACGGCGATCCCGTCGTGCTCCTGCACGGATCGCCGTTCTCCTCCTATATCTGGCGCGACATCGCCCCCGCGCTGGCCCGCACCCGCCGGGTCCACGTCTTCGACCTGCTCGGGTACGGGCAGTCCGAGATGCGCGCGGACCAGGACGTCAGCCTGACCGCCCAGGCGAAGCTGTTCGTACGGCTCCTCGCGCACTGGCGCCTCGCGCGGCCCAGTGTCATCGCACACGACATCGGAGGCGCCGTGGCGCTGCGCGCCCTGCTGCTCGAAGGTGCGGCCTACCGCGACCTCACCCTGGTCGACGCGGTCGGCGGCGGGGCGTGGGGCACCGGCTTCTTCAAGCTGATCAGGGACAACGCGGCGGTCTTCGAGCGGCTCCCCGACTATGCCCACGAGGCCCTCGTGGCCAGCCATCTGCGCCACGCCACGCACGTGGGGCACGCCCCGGGAGTGCTCGACGCCTACCTCGCCCCCTGGCGCGGGCCGCGGGGCCAGGCCGCCTTCTACCGCCAGTACCGGAGCATCGGGCAGGCCGAGACGGACGAGGTCGAGCCGCTGCTCGGCCAGGTGGACGTGCCGACGCGCATCGTCTGGGGCCGCCAGGACCGCCTGCTGCCACCGGAGTTCGCGGAGCTGCTGCACGCGCGCATCCCGGGGGCGGAGCTGCACTGGGTCGAGGGGGCGGGCCACACCCTCCAGGACGACGCACCGGCCGCGCTCCTCGGCCACCTCACCGCGGACTTCGCGGCGGGGTGCCGCTGAGGCGCGGCCGGGACCGCCTCACCCCCACTCCACCCCGAAGGCGCGACCGGCGTTGTCCGTGAGCATCCGCCGTACCGTCTCCTCGCCCGCGGCGAGTGCGAGCCGGGACCGCACCCCGCGCAGCAGATGCGGCATGCCGGGGCCGCCGTTGACCGACCTCGCCCCCGAGGTCGTCGTGTCGCCGCCGAGGAGGAGCCGGTCGCCGAAGCCCGCGTCGGCCAGGGCGCGCACCGCCTCCGGCATGCGCCAGTCCGTGGCGTGGTGGGCGCGGGACGGGCCGTCGAACGCCATGTAGACGCCCAGTTCGGCGGCCTGGCGGTGGACGGTGAGGTCGGGGGCGCGGTTGAGGTGACCCAGGATCACCTTGTGCGGCGGCACCTGTGCGTCGGCGCAGAGCAGGTCGAGCACGTCGAGCGGTGCCGTGCCCAGTTCCAGGTGGACGGCGATCGGGGCGCCCGTCGCGTGATGGGCCTCGGCCGCTGCCGTCAGCGTCCAGCGGGCATGGGCGTCGAGACCGTGGAAGCCGCCCGCGACCTTGATCAGCCCGGCCCGTACGCCCGAGTCGCCGATGCCTTCGGTGAGTTCGCGCACGAAGAGGTCCGCGAGACCGTCCGCGCGGAGCCGGTCCAGGGTCCCCGGGGCGTAGTGGACGGCCTGGTGCAGGCCGGTCGCGGCCACCACGTGCACTCCGGCCGTCCGGGCGAGACCGGGCAGCAGCTCGGTCCGCCGTCCCATGCCGTGCGGTGTCCACTGGATGACGCTCTGCCCGCCCGCCGCGCGGAACGCCGCCAGTTCACCCGCGGCCGCGTCGGGCGAGTCCAGCTCCTGCCCCGGCAGCTGCGGACTGCGGAGGAAGAGGTGGTCGTGGGCGTCGCAGACGCCGAGGTCCTCCGGCGGGATGTCGCCGAGGACGGTGCGGATCGTGGCAGCCCGGGCGGGAGCCGGGGCGGACGGAGTCACCACTGCCGCCCCCTCGTGAGCTTCTCCCGCTCCGGGGCCGACACGTGCAGCACCTCGAAGACGTCCCCGGCGTCGTCCGGCGCCTCGTCCGCCCAGAGGGAGAAGGACACCGCCTCCCAGGTCCGCGGGTCGACGGCGGTGAGCGCGGCCGACGCGCCCTCCTCGCGGGTCAACCGCCCCGCCTCATCGGCCAGTTCATCAGCGGCGGCCGACAGCGGTGCCGTCTCGGGGAGCGTCCGGCGGCGGCGTACGGCCGCTCGCGGCAGGGCCCCGCCGGCTGTCGCGTCGGGTGACTCCTCGTACGCGAGAACCGTCCAGTGCCGCACCGCCGGCCGCCCGAAGTCGTCGACGAGACCCTGGAATCCGGGGCCGCGGAGGAAGGAGTTCATGCCGTGGGCGGTGTTCCAGAGATAGAAGGGCGCGTACTGGTTGACGGGCGAGCGGTGTCTGCCGCGCTCGCGCATCAGATACGCCTTGAAGCCCAGTCCGGGGAAGGCGTCGAGCAGATGTCCCTTCGTCGCGACGCGGTGCCGGATGGTGTCCATGTCGTGGTCGGCGGGGAGAGTGATCTCGTACTGCATGGCGTGCATCGTGTGCTC
>NZ_JASKYR010000525.1:0-6744 GCF_041028215.1 Streptomyces flavofungini | reverse complement strand
GTCTCGGCCACCTTGCTCTGGACCCGCACCGCCACCTCCGTCCACATCTCGGCGCTCTCCTTGGCCAGGTACGCCACAACTCCCCGGCAGTGCGGCGGAACCTTGTCGAGGATCTGTTCCCACTCCTCCGCGCTGATCGAGTGGACGCTGAGCAGCCGCAGCAGCGTGCGGCCGATCTCGCTGAAGCGCAGCGCCGGGTCCGCCTTGAGGCGCTTCACGGCGGCGGCGCGGTCGTGGGCGGACTCCTTCTCCAGGACGGCCGAGGGCGCGCGGCCGAGCCTCGGCGGCACCACCGGAACCCCTTCGTCACCCCGGGCCTGCCGGCCGCGGCGGGTGAGCGGGTCCTCGCCCCGCATCATGCGGTTGCGCACGTCGCGTACCGTCTCCGGCGAGATCGCCGCCACGCGGGCGACCTGGCGCAGCGACAGGGTGGGGTCCTCCGCGATCAGCTCGCTGGCGATCCTGCGGCCCTCGGTGCCGTTGACGGGCCTGACCCTGCCGTCGTGGCCGATCCTGCTGGCGCCGTCCGCCGCSSCGRGCYCGCSGCGGCGGATGTCGGCGACGGTGCCCGCGGCGATGCCGCTCACCGAGGCGATCATGCGGTCCGACCACTGCGGGTGCGAGGCGATGATGCGGGCGGCGGCACGCTTGCGGTCGGCCGTGGTCAGCGGCAGGCCGTGCGTGACGTTCGACTCGACGGCGAGGACGAAGGCGTCGTCCTCCGCCCCGTCGAAGTACTTCACCGCGATCTTGCGCTGCCCCCGCAGCTCGGCGGCGCGCAGCCGGTGCAGGCCGTCGATGACGCGCATCGTCGGCCGGTGCACGGTGATGGGCGGCAGCGGGGTCTGCACGACCGCCAGTGCCTCCACGTGTTCCCGGTCCACTCCTGACGTACGTGGTGAGTCCGCCGCCGAGAGCGAACCGATCTCCACCTCGACGACCATCAGACGATCGAACTCTTCGTGCTCGGGTACTGGCAACTCGACTCCCCCTGGCTTCGATGTCCCCCGTGCGCCCCGTGTCCCCGCACGGAACGCCGCACGCCTCCCCCGCGCACGCTGCCGCCCTTGGTCATGGGCGCCTGAACGAGCGCGACGCGGGGTCCCGCCGGCGTGTGATGTCACCGGCCTTGGCGGCGGCCGGTTTTTACGGCGGCCCGAGCTGCGGCCACCGGAACGACGGAGAAAGGCGCGGCGCGCGACGGCACACACGATTGCGTCGGCCGTCGCGCGGAAACCGGACCTGACTTTCCGTCGGAATCATCGGAATCAAACCTGACCGAACACGTTCACCCTAACAACGTGCATTCGGAGCCGGTACCCCTCACTAATAGCGGTCCCACAGGTTCCGCCACCCCTATGCACCCCTACCGGCGCGCAGGTGAGCGGCGCCCGGCCGGGCTAGGGCGCGGCCCATGAGCGGGGTCAGTCCGGCGACGGCCCGTGCCACCTCGCTCACCTCCGGCCCGGTCAGCGCCTGGGCGCCGTCGCACAGTGCCGTCGCCGGGTCGGGGTGCACGTCGATGAGCACACCGTCCGCGCCCACGGCGAGGGCGGCGCGGGTGAGCGGCAGGACGAGGTCACGGCGCCCGCCGGAGTGCGAGGGGTCGACGATCACCGGCAGGTGGGAGAGGCGCTGGACGACCGGGACCGCGCTGATGTCCAGGGTGTTGCGGGTGGCGGTCTCGAAGGTGCGGATGCCGCGTTCGCAGAGCACGATGTCGAGGTTGCCGCGCTGCGCGATGTACTCCGCGGCCATCAGCCACTCCTCGACCGTGGCGCCGAAGCCGCGCTTGAGGAGCACCGGCCTGCCCGCCTCTCCCACGGCCTTGAGCAGCGCGAAGTTGTGCATGTTGCGGGTGCCGACCTGCAGCATGTCCGCGTAGCGGGCGACCAGCCGCACCCCGTCCGGGTCGATGACCTCGGTGACCAGTGGCAGCCCGGTCTCCTCGCGCACCTCGGCGAGGATGCGCAGGCCCGCCTCGCCGAGCCCCTGGTAGGCGTAGGGGGACGTGCGCGGTTTGAAGGCGCCGCCGCGCAGCAGGGAGGCGCCCGCCGCCCTGGCGAGCCGGGCGGCGGCGAGGGTCTGCGAGCGGGTCTCCACGGCACAGGGCCCCGCGATGACGGTGAGCGTGCCGGGCCCGATGGGCACCCCGCCCACGGTGACGACGGTCCGCTCGTCGTGGTGCTCGCGGCTGACCAGCTTGTACGGGACCGAGATCCGCACGACGTCGAGGACCCCGCGCAGGCGGGCCAGGTCGAGGGCGGCGAAGGCGTCGACGTCGCCCACGAGACCGACGATGGTACGGGTCACCCCGCGGCTCACGAACGCGTCCCCGCCCGCGGCGCGCACCAGGCAAACGACGGCGTCCACGTTCTCCTGGGTGGCTTCCGGAGCCATCACGACAACCACGGCGGTCCTCCCGTAAAGGCGTCCGGGAACGGCCGGGCGGCGGCTCTGCATTCCGCTTTTCCGGGCCCCGGGACATTCAGCGGAATTCCACGGTAGGAGTGCCTCGTGTTTTCCTCAATGAAGCCGGGCGTCGGCGTCCAACTGCGCAATGCGGCACGGCGTTCCGCCCGCGGTTCGGGCGGGCCGCGGGCGACCGCCGCGGCGGTCACGGGTCTTCGGACCGTCCTGTGACCGGCCGCCGCGTACAAACGGAACCGTGCCCGCCTTCGGTCTACCCCACGTGCAGCCTGTCGCAGCCCTCGTGCGCCGGGCCGAGCTTCGCCGCGAGGTCCTCGCGGCGCTGGACGGCCAGCTTGCGGTAGGCGCGGGTCAGGTGCTGCTCGACGGTGCTGACGGTGATGCAGAGCTTGTCGGCGATCTGACGGTTGGTCAGGCCGTGGACGGCGAGCACGGCCACCCGCAGCTCGGCGTTGCTCAGTTCGTCGGGGTGTCGGCGCGCGCCCGGCGGCCACGGCTGTGCGGCGGGCGGCGGACCTCCGGCGCCCGCGGTGCGTGCCGCCCCCGGCACCGGCACACCGCACTCCCCGGCGAGCTGCTGCGCCTTGCGGGCCAGTGCGCGCGCCTGACCGCTCTTGCCGAGCTCACGCTGGGCGCGCGCCGACTCCTCCAGGGCGCGGCCCAGGTCGAGCCGGCAGCCGCGCTCGCGCAGGATCTCGATGGCCTCGTCCAGCAGCGGCGGGCGGCGCTCGGCGCCCAGGGTGTTCGCCAGCGCCCGCAGGGAGGTCGCGCGGGCCCAGCCCTTTCCCCGGCCCGCGAGAGCGAGCTGCTCCTCGGCGAGCGCACGGGCCCGGTCGGGCTCGCCGAGCCGCAGGTGGGCCTCGGCGGCGTCGGTGCGCCAGGGCACCAGGGCGGGCAGGTCGTACTCCCAGCGTGCCATCAGGTCCCCGATGGTGAGGAAGTCGTCCAGGGCGGCGTAGGGGCGCCCGGCGGCGAGGTAGTGCTGGCCTCGGGCGCGCAGGTACAGCAGTCCGGCCGGGGTCTGGAACGCCGGATCGGGCACGGGGACGCTCAGCCGGGCGGCGGCCTCGTCGAGGCGGCCCCGCGCGGTCAGCACGGAGACCGAGGTCGCCAGGGGCGAGACGACGGCGACACCCCAGCCGTCGGCGGGCACCATGGCCAGCGCCGAGCGCACCGACTCCTCGGCCGTGACGAGCGCGCCCGCACGCGCCTCGACGCGGGCCCTCGCCGAGGCGAGCAACGCCTGCCACATCGGGGCGCGGCGCGCGGCGGCCTCCTGGCCGAGGGTGGCGCACCAGTGGGCCGCCCGGTCCAGGCGGTCGGCGAGCACCAGGGCGTCGAGCGCGAGCAGGAGCGCGGTCAGGGTGCGGTCGCCGAGGCGGGTGCTCTGGAGGATCTGCTCGGCCCTGACCACCGCCTCCCCGTCCGCTCCCGCGAGCAGGGCCCTGGTCAGGGTCGCCGCCCGCTGGTGCGGCCCGCGCCCCCGGCTCCGCGCGTGCCGGAGCGCCGCGTGCTCGGCCGTCCCGTGCGCGGCGGGGGCGTGTTCGGGCGTCCGGGGCCGTGGCGCGGCCTGCGCGGCGTCCTGTGGCGTCTCGTGGCGCGGCGCCCCGGCCGCGCGGGCCCGGGCGGCCGGGGCGAGCCCCGGATAGGCGTACGCCATCCAGCGGCACGGACCGTCCTGTTCGTGGGAGGGCACGGCCGCTCCCGGCCGCGCCAAGGGGTCCGCGCTGTGCCGCTCGGCGGTGCGGAGCACCTCAAGGGCCCGCTCGACCTGGCCGAACCAGAGGAGGTGCCCGGCGAGTTCGTCCGCCTGCCGGGGGCCGAGGCGGCCGTCGAGTGCCGCCGCGGTGAGCTCGGGGAGGTGCTGGGCGACGCCCGCGGGGTTGACGCGCCAGCCCGCCCGGGTGAGCGCGGCCCGTATCTCCAGGGCCTGGCGCGCGTCGGTACGGGAGTCGCGGGCGACCCGCAGACAGGTCAGGGCGAGGCCCACCTCGTCGTCGGCGAGGGCACGCCCCGCGGCCTCGATGAGGGTGCGCAACGCCCAGGGCGCGTCCACCTTCTGGGCGGCGATGAGATGGCGCACGACGACGGACGCGGCGGCGCCGTGCTCGTGCAGGACCTGGGCGAGGCGGGCTTCGAGGCGGGTGCGGTCGGCGGGGTCCATGCTCCGCAGCACCGCGGCGCGCCCCGCCTCGTGCCGGAACCAGCCCGCGTCGAGCAGACCCGCCTCGTTCAGCGCGCGCAGACTGCGGTGCGCGGACTCCCGGGTGCCGCCGAGGACCTCCACCAGTTCGGCGAGGGAGACGTCGGGACCGGCCACCGCCAGCGCCCCCGCGACCTGCCGGGTGGCGGTGTCGCTGCGGTACTGGGCGGTCACCACGGCCCGCGCGAAGGCCTCGCCGGGCACCAGGTCGGCGCCGTCCGCGCCGGTGGCGCCCGAGGAGCGGTGGTCCTCGATCAGCGCCCGGGTGAGCAGCGGGCTGCCGCCGCCCGCCCTGTGCACCTGCGAGACGAGCTTGCGCGTGCGCCACCCCGGTTCACCCGTCTCATGGATCATTTCCGCCACTCCTTGCCGCTGGAGCGGCGCGAGTCTGATATTGCGGCACCCCGACAGACGCAGCAAATCGACATGTAATCGCGTCTGCGCGGACGGGAAGGAACTGTTCTCCGCGAGGACGACGAGAATGCGCCCGAAGTCGAGCCGGCGTGCCAGGTAGAGAAGGAATTCCAGCGACCGCTCGTCCGCGTGGTGCACATCGTCGATGCCGAGCACCACGACGCTTTCCCGCGCCTTTTCGAGCACTATCCCGCAGAGCCCGGAAATCACCTGCGACGCCTCGGCCGCCGGGGCGTCGGCGGACTCGGACCAGCCGCGCGGCTCGCCGCCGGCCCCGATGAGCCGGGCCGCACGCCGGGTCTCCGCCCCCGGCAGACCGGCGCCGAGCAGCAGTTGTCCCATGACGCCAAAGGGCTGGCCGCTCTCCGCCTTCGACGCCGTGGCCTGCAAGTACAGTGCTCCGGCTGCGGTCGCCCGCTCGCCGAAGGAACGGAGCAGCGCCGTCTTCCCGCTCGCCACGGCGCCGCTCACCAGAAGTACTCCGCCATGCCCGTCCGCGCACGCGTCGAGCATGCTCTCCATGATCGAATGTTCCGTACCGCGTTCCACCAAGTTCATGAGCCGACTTCTCCCCCGTACCTGACGGCTGATCCGCGAGCGGCCGGACGACCAGTTGGACCATTTTTCCCGAGTTGCCCGGCCCTCTGTACACGACTCTGCCATATCCGAAAATCAACTACCAGCACTATTTGACTCAATGCCATCTTATTACCGTCACGAACGCGCCACACACAAGAAAATCGGACGCCTTCGCTCCATATGCGGCGCAGCGCTTCGCGCAATTGCCTGAAGACGAATTGAGCGGCTATCCAGAACAAATTCGCGAGTCGCGGCAGCGGGCGCGAGGGACAGCCGGGACGGCAGGGGCGGAAGGGCACCGCCCCGATTGGCCCGATCGGCATGACGCGGCGACGCGCCGCCTGACCGGTTGTCGACGGTGACGGGGTCACAATGGACGGCGTGGAGTGGTTCACGGCTGACGCGTACGGGTTGAGCCGTCTGGTCTTCCAGCGGGCTCTGGCCGTGATGTACCTGGTGGCGTTCCTCGGGGCCGCCCTCCAGTTCCGGGCGCTCATCGGCGGGCGCGGCATGCTGCCGGTGCCGGGGTATGTCGCACGGGTGCCGTTCAAGCGGGCTCCGAGCCTTTTTCAGCTCCACTACTCCGACCGGTTCTTCGCGCTCTGCGCGTGGACGGGCTGCGCGACGGCGGTGGCGCTCCTGGCGGGGGCCGACGGTCTGCTGCCACTGTGGGCCGCGATGCTGCTGTGGCTCCTGCCCTGGGCCCTCTACCTCTCCATCGTCAATGTGGGGCAGACCTGGTACGGCTTCGGCTGGGAGTCACTGCTGCTCGAAGTGGGCTTCCTCGCGGTCTTCCTCGGCAACGAGGAGGTCGCCCCGCCCGTCCTGGTGCTCTTCCTGCTCCGCTGGGTGCTGTTCCGCGTCGAGTTCGGCGCCGGGCTGATCAAGATGCGCGGCGACGCGTGCTGGCGCGAGCTGACCTGTCTGTACTTCCACCACGAGACCCAGCCGATGCCGGGTCCGCTGAGCTGGTTCTTCCACCATCTGCCGAAGCCCGTGCACCGCGCGGAGGCGGCGGCCAACCACGTCACCCAGCTCATCGTGCCGTTCCTGCTGTTCACCCCGCAGCCGGTGGCGTCGGCAGCGGCGGGCCTGATGATCGTCACCCAGCTCTGGCT